>JAJZZC010000066.1 GCA_021797775.1 Bacillota bacterium | reverse complement strand
TAAGCGTTCAGGCGGGGTAGCACCCACCTCTGGACCTACAGGTAGTGGTGTGAAGGAGATTGGCACACTACTGGCGGGCACTCTGTCTTAGCGGACGAGCCCAGACGACCCGGTCGCGGGATCGGTACCCTCCCGCATGACGACCGGCGGTCGGGGAAGCCCCTTGGGGCACAAGGCTTCCCGCGTCCTGCGCGCTTCCACCCCCGGGCTGAACGCTTACCATCGTTGAAGGAGGCGGAATGGGGTAAGGACGTAGCTGGATGGTGGCCTGTGGGCAGGGCAAAGCCATCGTGGCAGGCACAACGGTCACTTTCCTGGGGTTCCCAAGGCAGGCATCATCCGCTGACGCTTGACAAGGCAGCGCCCGAAGTTCATGGTCGCATGGGACTACGTTCGTCGCGGTGGGCGCCGGGACGCCAACTCCCGCAAAGCGATCCGCAACGCAGCCATGGGCGGAACCCGGCGACCGACCGCGTTCGGGGCACTGACCGTGAGACAGGTTATTCCGTGCCTGCCCCGCTAATCCGCGCAGTGCAGCCGGGACAGGGGCGTGCTCGCCGAGGCGGGGGTGGCCGGCCGGCCGTCGACCAAGGTGTTTCCCGTCACGAATGACCAGAGGCGGCCGGCGAGCACCTGCGCGGCGTTGGGGTCGCTGTTCGCCGTGGCCGCCGCTGAGGCCGCGCACCACGCCCGAGCCCCCGGCGCCAGCAGCAACGCCCGCTGCGTGAACCCTTTGCCCTGCGGCAGCGTCGCGATGGTCCAGAGAGACCCGTCCGGCAGCATCTGCAGACCGGCGTCCTGCTGCGGGACCTGCGTCCCCTGCCCCGGGAGCGGCGGCAGCGCCACATCGCGCCAGGTGGCCCCTCCGTCCGTGGACAGGCGCAGCGCATAGCCGCTGAGCGACGACCCAGAGATCAACGCCGCCTCCCGCGGGCCGAAGGCCACCAGTTCGACCAGGTTGCAGGCGTTGGGGGCGACGCCTGGCACCGTGCTCCAGCGCCGGCCGCCGGCCGCGGACTGGAGCAGCGGCTGGGGCGCGCCGTTCATCGCGCAGGAGCCCAGCCCGTTCGGCGCCGGGCCCCAGCGGAGGCAGGGGCCGGCGGAGGGGCAGGCCAGGGTGGCCGCGGGCCACGCCGTTCCGCCGCCAGCGGCGCGTTCGGTTGTCCACACCTCCCCCTGGCCGCCCGAAGCCGTGGAACGGGCGAACAGGGCCAGCACGCTGCCGCCCTGGGTCTGGAACCCGCCGAAGTCGCCCAGGCTGTAACCCCGTGGTGGGGGGACGGCGTGCCAACTCTTACCGGCATTCGCCGTCCAGAGGGCCAGGGTGAAGATGGGCGGCGCGCCGTACTTCGCCATGGCGCCCGAGAAAGTGGCGTAGATGCTGCCCGGGTGGGCCGGGTCCAAGGCGATGCCGGTGCAAACGGGGCCCACGGGGCCGCTGGATGGTCCAAAGAGCGCGTAAGGCGTCCCCTGCAGCGCGGCCGCAACCCCGGTCGTCGGCACCGCGGACCAGGTGGCCCCACCGTCAGCGGAGAGCACGACGCCGCCGCTCGGCGCGCAGTAGGCCTGGCGCGCTGGGTGCAGCGCGTCCTCTGCCATCAGGGCGCTGTTGCGCGCGATCGCCAGCGGGCGCAGCCGCCCCAGCGCGGCCCATGTCGGCGCCGCCCGCAGGAGCAGCGGGGTCGGCGCAAGACGCACCGTCGCGCGCGCGACGGACGACCCTTTGGCGGACGCGGTGAGCGGGCCGCGCAGGGTCACCGCCCCGTCGAAAAGGTAGCGCAGATCCACGACGTACCGGCCCGCGGGGATGGCGCCCAGGCCGTATACGCCCGCAGGCAGTCGCAGGGAGCCGGAGAGCGCGCCGTCGGCGGCCTGCCGCGCCTGGCCCAGCATGACCGCGCCGCCACCGCCCGCTTGGGTCGGCAGGCCCTGGAGATAGAGTTCATAACCGAACGGCTGCCCGATGACCGGCGTCAGCGGCGCCCAGCCGCTGACGTGCACGACATCCCCCGGCGCGCCGCTGCTTGGCGTGATGTGGATGTGCGCGCAGGCATGGCCGGGGAGGCAGGTAGTTGGCGTGGGGCCGCGCAGCGTAAACGCTGCACTGGCGTCGGGCCCGCGGGTCGCGCAGCCCCCGCGCACGGGCGACAGGCACTGCAGCCCCACGGTGTACCGGCCGGCCGTCACGGGGTGCGGCCCCTGAAGCGTCAGCCACGGCACCTTGGGCACAGTAAAGCTCGTGGCGAAGTCGCCAGCGTGGGTCGCCGACCACTGCACCTGGACGTCGAAGGTGAGGCTGGTCGTACAGGGGCCCCAGCAGAGCGTGGCGTAGCCAAGCCCGACGTTCTTGGCGGCCTCGGCCGCGGTCGGGCCGCCCGGGCGGTACCCCGTGACGCGCACGACCGTGCCGGGGGGCCCCGCCGTAGGCGCGAGCCGCATGGTGGTGATCGCGGCGGGCGCAGGGGCCGAGGCTGGGGCGGCTGCGATCGAGGCACCGCCCAGGAAGAAGAGGGCGCTGAGGATGGCCGCGCGATGTGCACGGCGGGGAGTTGAGGGTGTCCGCAAGCCGTTTCATCTCCATCTCTCGTCGGGCGAGCGCCGCGCAATCGGTGGCACCGCCCGGGACCTGATCCCAGGCCCCCTTCTGCGACATGGACGACGGTCCCCTCGCTCCAGTTCCCGCCGCACGCGGCGGGTGCCTGCCGGCCGCTCTGCTTCCTGGGGTACAAAAGCCTTTCAGCGCAGGGTGGGGATGGATGCATCCAGGCTCGCCCGCCAGAGCACCGGCCCGCATCCCGGCCCATGAGGTTGGCGTCGAAGGGGTCCGCTGTAAAAGTGCCTTCGTCGAGGCCTGATCGGACCGCTGGTGGGATGGGGACGTGGCCGCGGCCCCACAGGTTGTGGCTGCCGTAGCCCAGATCGCTTGTTGCAGCGCTGGGCGGCGATCGCCCGTGTGGAGAACCCCTCGCCCGGACACCCGTCGGCCGTGGTACGGCGTGCCCCACCCGCGGCCCTGGGGCCAGGAGGATCCTGGCCGGTGCCGCCGGCGTCTTGGGCGTGCGCCGCCCCGGGGGGTGCCGCGGCAAGGGCCGACTGGGGCGGATCAGCGGACGGCCGCCCCCCGGTCCGCACGAGCCGGGGCCACCCCGTTTCGCAGGAGCGCCGCGGCCCCGTTGCAGCCGTGGCGCCCGAGCGCAGGTCCTCTGGCAGCCGCGCCCTTGCCATCCACGTGTCGGGCCCTTCCCCGGCAACCGACCGGAGACGGCCGCGGGACGGGTAGGGGCGGGATCGCGCGCCAACGCCGCGCCCGCCCCTGCACGGTCCAGGATCGCGGTGGCCGGTACCGAACCCATACCCTTGGGGGTGAGGCCGCTTGTCTTTGGAACTGGACGCGGCTCTGCGAGGCGTCGACTACCAGGCCTACGTCGAGGACGGCGACCGGCCACTACCCCAGTCATCGTCCCCAGAGGTCGTCGCGCACGTGTTGGCGGCACTGGAGACCACTCCCGGCATGGCCGTGCTGGAGGTCGGCACCGGCTCCGGCTACAGCGCCGCGCTGCTCTCATACCTGGTGGGCGACGCGGGCCGGGTCGTATCCATCGACGTCGACCCCGTCCTGACCGCGCGGGCCGAGGGCCTGCTACGCGCCGACGGTCGGAGCAACGTCTCCCTCGCGACAGGCGACGCACGCCGGGCCATGCCCGTCGCCGGCCCTTATGACCGCATGGTGGTGTGGGCAACGGCCGACGCCATCCCCGGCGAGTGGGTGGCGGCGCTGCATGGCGGTGGCCGCATCGTGGCGCCCATCCAACTGGCCCCGCTGGAGGGCGCGGCGCCGGTGGCCTGTATCGCGCTGCACAACGGGGAGCCCCATACGGTACGGTTCACCTGGGGATCCTTTATCCCCCTGACCGAAGCGCCCGTTCGCGACTTCGCCGCCCTGGCGGCCCGCCGGGGCGACGTGCGGCGGGACGAGGCCGCGGGGACCGCGTGGCTATCGGCGCCTTGGCTGCGCGCAGCGTCCTCCGACCTCCGCCGGCGCATGGAGGCGCTGCTCACCGGCCTGCGTCCCGGCCCCGAGTTGCTGCAACCGCCCGAGCGGCCTGAGGACCTCTGGTGGTTCCTCGTGGCCACCGCTCCGCGAGGCCTGACCGCGGCCGGGATCCCCGCCTCCGGCGCGACCTTCGGACACGGCGGGCCGGACGGGCTGGCGCTGCTCCGCCGCGGGCCGGGAGAGGGCGCCGGCCGGTGCCTGATCGCCGGCAACGCCATGCGCTCGGTGCTGCAGTTACAGGGGTGGATCCGCACGTGGCAGGCCAGGGGCCGGCCCGGCCTGGGCCAGTTGGAAGGAACCTGCCGCTGGGACGAAGGCGCGTGTGCCTGGAGGGTAGCGGCCACGGTCCGCGCGTAGGCGGGAAGGCGTGGGCGGGGACGCGGCGCCTGCAGCCGCCTCGCGGCGGGTTGGGGGCGCCACGCGGCCGCTGGGCCCCGGTCATCACGGGGGGGTCAGCGTGGCCGGTTCCACCGGAACATTGGGTAGGCAGTCGGCGGTGGAGCGGCCGCCTACGGCGGCACGGTCCGGGGGAAACGGCCCCGCAGGCTCAGTCCGGCTCTTCCAGGCCGTCGAACAACTCCTTGAGGCGGCAGCGGAACCCCGGAAGCGCCGGCTCGTCGAGCACGGTATCTTCCCCATGCAGGACCAGGACGTCCCCGCCGGCTCGCCGCACGCTGACGCTCCGCGTGGCGGGGAACAGGATCCACACCGCGCGCACACCAGCGGCGAGATACTGCAGCGCCTTACGCTCCACGTCCGCGGCGCGGTCGTCGGGCGATATCACCTCTACCGCCAGGTCAGGCGCGCCTTCGCCGAAGCCACCGCCGCGCCGCACCTGCTCGAGCCGGTCCCGCGCGACGAAGGCCACGTCGGGGGCACGCAGCGTATCCGGGCCCCGCTGCAACACGAATCCGGTCTCCGCGGCCAGCACGGTGCCCAGCCGGTGCCGGCGGACGTGGCGCTTGATCACGTCGTGCACGTTGCTCACGACTTCGCCATGGAGAAATCCTGCCGGTGGCAACGGAACGAGCGCCCCCTCGTCCAGCTCGAACGCCGCGTCCTCGCCCATGGCCGCCAGGTCCTCCGCGCGCACCGGGCGCGCAACGGTCTGGGACACCCCGGGAGACCTCCCCTCGGCTCGACCGCGTTCCCGGCCGCAGAGAGCAGGCGGCAGGCAGCGCGGGGACGTGTGGTGCCACGGCGCGAGCATACCACCTCGGACCGGGTGGGACCGCCGGGTGGGACCGCCCAGGCAGGGGGCTGACCGCCACGCTCTCTGAGAGACACACAGCCAGCGGCAGGCCGTGGAAAGCGAAACGGCCGTCGCGGCGGGGAAACCGGACCGCAGCCGCCCGCGCCCCGCAGCGGGAAGCCGTGTGACCTCAGCAGCGGGTGCACGTACGGGGCACCCGCGCGCCGCGCCGCGTGCGACACCCCGCACGGAGGCCCGCGACCGGGGGCCCGTCCCTGCTGGAACGAGCCCGCCGTTACCCAGGCGCCGCCCGCGAGGAATGGTGCTACTGACTACGCGACTTGACACCGAACACCGCGCACGCTGCTCACGCGACTTGACAGGCCTGCCGGCTTGCGAAGCCCTGGCGGGTGAGGGGGCGCCGCCGTAGGCTGTCTTGCCGGGCGGCATGCCCTTCAAGGCGATGCCACCACCGCCGGAAGCGGCGGCGCCGGAGGCGCGCCCGCCAGGGCCGGCAGGCCGGTCGCAAACACCGTGGTCAGTCGTTTCGCACATAGCGTGGTCAGTAGCAGAATGGCCGTCGTGTTTGGCGTAGGTGGCAGCGACGGGGGAGGGCGGTCGCCCCCCGGATGGGACCCCGCGACGTGTGGGCGTTCGCCACGATCCCTCCCGCGGAGAGGACGCGGCCGCGTCGCGCCCCCTTCGCCAACGGGCGCTCGTTCCGGTGTCTTGCCGGGCATTCGGCCGACCGCACCCGGGCGCACGCCCGTCCGTGCGCTGCCCGAGGAGGTACGCGCGTGCGCCGAGCCGCCTGGGCGGCGGTCGCCCTGATCGCGGTCCTCTCCGTCCTCGCCGTGCTCCGGGAACGGCGTCGGCCGGTGCTGCCCGTCGTCGCGACGCGCGTGAGTTCGGCCTACTGGACCGTCCGCCACGGGCCCGTCGCCGAACGGCGGCGCCTGGCCCCGGGCACCGTCCGCTCCCTGGCGGTTTGGCTCAGCGTTGCCCCGACCCGCGCGCCCGCCGCCGCCGCCGCCCCGTGCGTCGCCGTGCACACCCCGCGGGTCGTCCTGGACCAGCGCGGCGGCGCCACGGTCGTGACGGGCCCGGTCATCCTCTGCGGGCCCAACGGCCACCGCACATCCCAGGTGTTGGTCACGGTGGACAGCCGCCGCACATTGGACCTCAACGCGCCACGTCTCGCGGACTGGCTGCTCGGCTTGGCACACCGCCTACCGGCCCCGCCAGGGGCATCCACGCCAAGGCCGCGGCCGCTGCTTACCCCGGTGGCCCCACCGGGCGGTGGGCACAAGGGCTAACAAACCGCCGCGGGAGCATTGACCGTCCCAAGCGTCGCCAGAGGAAGCCACGCCGCGGTGCAAAGAGGGGATGCCAGGTTTCGGCGCATCACGTGGCCGCGCGGTACCCTCCTGCGCTCCGCGCGCGGTCCGCTTGCTACCAGCAGGGCCAGGCGCCGCCGCCCGCCCACCGGCTTGCCGCCTCCCTGGGCCGGGCCCGAGGTGATGCGCCCGTCGTACGACCCCGTCCCCTGTGGCGGCTCCCTCCCAGCGGTGCCCCCCTGCCCGTGCCGCTACCGCAGGCGTCACGCGCCTACGCGCAGTGCGTTCAGCCGTGTGGCCGCCGCGTCAGCAGAAAGAGCCCATCCCCGCGCAGGTGCGCGATCCAGTTGCGATCGGAGACGCCGAGGGCGCGGGGGTGCGGGGCGAGCCCCCCGACGAACAGCACGTGGCCGGGTGCGCGCACATGGCGCCCCCACGCCTGAAACAGCGTGCGCAGGCAGGGGTCGCGCGCCGGTAGGCAGAGGAGGGCCAGCGGCTCCCTCCACGCCGCGCCCGCCGCGGCCGTCCCGCCGGCCACCAGGTGCACGCGGTGGCGGACGCCCTCCGCGGACAGGTGCATGAGGGCGGGGAGCGGGCTGCCTTCCACGACCGCCAGCACGCGGGCCGTGCTGGCGCGCGCGGCCACGGCGGCCACCGCTCCGCCGGCGTCGGCGACGACGGCGATCCAGGCGGACGCCGGCACAGGGGCGGCCAGAGCCTCCAACCGGGGCCGCTCCGCGGGGGAAGCGAAGGGGGTGTCCACGGCCGTAGCCTATGGCGGCGGACCCGCGGGGGTGCGTAGGGGAGAGCCCGCGGCGCGGGTCGTCGAAGTCCATCGACCAGGGCGCGAGGTGGAGCGTCGCGAGCAAGCCGCGCGCCTCACCCTGGACCCGGAGTTGCCGGGTCTTGTCCTGGACCTCGCGGAACTTTTGGCCGGCTGAGCCCGTGCCCTGTACGGGAAGCGCGCGCGTGCCCCGGCCCGGCCGGGCTCAGCGCAAGACGACCACGGCCAGCAGCCCGAGGAGCGCCGCCACCAGCACGTAGCCCACGTAGTGCGCGAGATCGCCCGACTGCGCGCCTTTGCGCACGGCCCCCGACAACCGCGCGGCCAGGGCCAGCAGCGGGCGGTAGACATGGTGCTCCAGCCGCAGCACGATGCGTGCGCGGTAGCGCGCAACGCCGCCGACGGCGGCCGGATCCCCGAGGCGGGTGCGCTGGAGCCCGAAGAAGGCGGCGAAGGTCAAGCGCAGGGGATGGTTCAGGCCCTCCGCCGTCCACGCCAGGCGCAGGCCGTCTTCCGGTTCGCCACCCACCCAGGTGCGCACCAGGCGGACGGGCCGGCCCGGCAGGCGTCCGGTCACCAGGGCCACGGCCAGGCCAAGCAGCAGGCCGAAGCAGGCCAGGTCCCAGGGCGAACCGACGTTGAAGCCCCCGGCGGCGAAGATCACGTTGCCCGCGCTGCCGGCGATGCCGCGGAAGAGCCCCGCGCCGAGGGCCACGATGGGGGCGTAGGCCCCGGGGTGCGCATAGGTGGGCGCGACGACCGGCTTTCCCCGCGCCAGCCAGGCCGTGGCCTGGGCTGACCAGGGCAGCGTCCACCCGGCGGCGATACCCGCCGCCGGTCCCAGCAACGCGCTCAGCCACTGCCCCGCCGCGGCCAGCGGCGGCACGTCCGGCAGCACGGCGGCGGCGGCGCTGCGGGCCGGGCCAAGGAAGCCGATGCCGATCCAGCGGAGATAGACGGTGAGCCCGGTCGCGGCGAGCAGCGCCACCACGGCGGCCACCACCGCCAGCGCCACGTGCAGTCCCGCGTATCCGGGCGTCGGCGCGAAGCACGACTCGACGAGCAGCCACTCCCCCAGGAACGCGCCGCAGGGCGGCAGCCCCGCCAGCGTCGACACCGCAACCAGGAGCGGGCCGGCGGCGCGTGGCTGCCGCCGGAACAACCCGCCCATGCGATCGAGCAGGCGCAGGCCCCCGCGCTCTTCGGCAAAGCCCGCGAGGGAGAACAGGGTGAACTTCGCCCCGGCGTGCGCCGCCAGGAGCGCCACCGCGCCGCCGAGCGCCATGACCGCGGCCGACCCGGCGCCCTGGCTCTGCAGGACCATGCCGACACCAAGCGCCGTGAAGGCGAGGCCCAGGGCCTCCAACGTACCGTAAGCCAGCACGCGCTTGGCGTCGCGCTCGATCAGCCCGAGCAGCGCGCTACCCGCGGCGCCCGCCAGGCCAAATACCCCGGTGGTCACACCCAGCGCGAACAGCGGGGGGGCGAGGAGGTGCACCACGCGCAGGTAGCCCACGACGGCCACAACGGTAAGCAGGCCCGAGAACAGGCCCGCCACGTCGCCCGGGGCCTCCGGTTCGGCGAACGGCACCCAAACCTGGAGGGGGAAGAGGCCCGCCTTGGCCCCAAAGGCGAACAGCGCGAGGAAGGCCACGAGCAGGGGCGCGGGACCCTGCCCGCTCACCATGAGCAACACGGCCAGGAACAACAGGACGGCGCCGAATTCGGACAGAGCGAGCAACGCCCAGGCGGCCCGCCGCACCCGGGGCCGGTCGCGCACCAGCAGGAAGTACGTGGTCGCGGAGAGCGCCTCCCAGCCGACCAGCATGCTCAGGGGGCTGGCGCTGGCGAGAAACCAGGCGACCGCCGCGAGCAGCAGGTGCAGCAGCAGAATGGTGCCCAGCCCTCCGGCCCCGACCCCAGCGGCCCGCAGCAGCCCGGCGGCGGCGAAGAGGATGCCCGCGAGCAGCGCCGCGCCGGCGCCGAGCGGATCCAGGTGCAGGGTCAGGGGGGGGAAAGGCGCCGCCACGGCAAACGTCAGCGCCGGACCGCGCCCAGCGAGGGACACGGCGCCCCAGCACGCGAGCGCCCCTCCGGTCACGAGCAGCAGCCAGGCCGCGAGCGCCGCCCCCCGCCGCCCCGGGGCCACAGGACCGCCCGGCGCGCCGGCGGGGGCCACGGGAGTGTGTGCCGGGACACTCGGTTCCCTCGGCGCGGGAACGCCCTCGCGGATCGCGGCTCCGTCCGCGGTTGGCTCCTCCGTCATGCCGGCGCCTGGCGCGCACAACGCGTCGAACCGCCGCCGCGGTCCTCCCCGCCGTCCGCGACCAGGCTTTCGCCCCCTTCAGCCTCGATTGGTTCGTTGCGGGACGGTCGTGGCCAACAGACGGCCCGCAGTTCTGGCTCCCCCGCCGCCCGTGCCGGGACACCCCCCGGGCGGGGGCGCGGGCGCCAGGCCCGCGTGCCGGCGGTTCCAGCCGGGTCCGTCCCACGCGTGGCCGCTCAAGCGGGCTCCGCCCGGGTCCTCGGAACGGAGCGCTGCGGGCACCGGGACTCGGTGCGCCCAGCGGCCGCAGGCCCGAGCGCCCCGCCGGTTGATGGCGAGCCCCGCGGGCCGCAGAGACCGTCCAGGGCCCACCGTGGACCGCCTCTGCGCGGTGGCGGGATGCGGGGCTTCCAGGCCGGTGCCCGCTGGCGGGGGCGGTTTCCCTTCCCGCCGCAAGGGTCCGCGGGTCCCGCACCGGGGACGTGCCCACTCCCCGCCTACCAACGACCCGGCGCATCCCCCTCCCCTGCCGCCGGCGCCCCCGGTTCCGGCAGGGCGGGCGCCCGCCGCCCGACCGCCAGGAACAGTCCGGCGATGATGGCGGCAGGCGGCGGGGGGCATCCCGGCACAAAGACGTCCACCGGAACCACCTCGCGCAGGTGCCCCACCGCCCCGGGTGCGCGCGCCAGCGGGCAGCGCGCGTCGGCGCAGGCGCCCGCGGCCACGACCCGGCGGGGATCCGGCATCGCCTGATACGTCTCGCGCAGCACGGGCTCCATCTCCGGCGACAGCGACCCGGTCACGAGCAGCAGGTCGGCGTGCCGCGGCGACGGGGTGAAGGTGAAGCCGAAGCGGCTGATGTCGTAGGGCGGCGCCGTGAGCAGCGCGATCTCACTTTCCGGCCCGCCGCAGGAGCCGACATCGATGTGGCGGATCGCCAGCGACGTGCGCAGGGCCCCCCCCGGGAGCCGCCGCAGGACCTGTGGCAGCGGGAACCCCGGGGGCAGCGCCGCCTCGTCGGGGCGCGCGGGGAACGGGGTCGTGTGGTGTTGCCTCAGCCCGCTCACCCAGCGGAGGAAGAACACAGAGAGGGCGCCCTCCTTTCCGTCAACGATCGACCGCGGAGACGGACAACGCGAAGGACGCGTCAATGATCGGCACGTCCTGCATCACGTTGCTGGCGGCCACGGCCGGGGGCACCAGCGCCCAGTTGACGAAGGACGCGGGACGCATGCGCACCCAGCCCGGCCCGATCATGTAGAGCAGTTCACCCCGCGGAGCCTCGACGCGTCCCACGCTGACCCCACTCGGCTGGCCAAGGTCGGTGGGGAGCGGACTGCGGAAGGCTCCGCCCGGCGGCCCTTCGGCGAGGCGGGCCAGTACCCAGTCCACGCTCGCGCCCACCTCTTCCACCCGCATGCGGTAGCGCGCCCACGCGTCGCCCCGCTCCGCCACCGGAACGAGCGGCGCCCCCCGCTCCGCGTAGATCCCGTACGGCCGGTCGCGCCGGACGTCGTAGTCGAGCCCACAGGCGCGTCCGACGGGACCGACCGGCCCCAGGGCGGCAGCCGCCTCCGGCGGGACCCGACCAGCGGTGTGCAGCCGGTCGAGAAAGGACGTGGACCGATCCAGGGCGGCGACGGTGCCATGCAGGCGGGCCGCCATGCCGCGCAGCCCGGCGGGCAGGTCGGGGAGATGCGGCAGCGCCGCGCGCAGGCCCCCGACCGCGATCACCCCGCGCTGGTAGCGATGGCCCGTGAGGCGCCCGCACAGCCGGAGGACCTCCTCCTTGAGGATGTAAAGCTCGGCGGCGGCGGCCGGCAGCCCGGTGGCGTTGGCGAGCGCGGCGAGGTCGCCCAGGTGGCTGTGGAGCCGCTCCATCTCGGCGAGGAGGCCGCACCAGTAGGTCGCCTGCGGCGGGGGGCACACGCCGAGCGCTTCCTCCCACGCCAGGGCGTAGGCCGAGGCATGCGCCACCGGGGAGGTACCCGTGACCCGTTCCGCGAGCGCACTGCCGCCGTCCAGACCGGCCGCGCCCATCTGCTCCTCCAGGTGCCGCCGCTTGTATCCGAAGCGCAGGCGCAGGCCGAGCACCTCGTCGCCCATGACCTCCAGGCGCCACCCCGCGGACTCGGCCACATCCCCGCGCACCGGACCCAGCGGAAAGGTGAAGACACCGCGCCCGAGCACGCGCGCCTCGGGCGCGGGCTCGGCCCAGCGGATGCCCTCACCCTCCAGGACACGCTCGTAGGCCAGCGCCGCGGGCACCCCGGCGGCGGAGGGCCGGGTGGGCCGGCCCCCCGCCGGGCACGCCAGGTGCGCGATGCCGCGCGGCGTCTCGCACACGGCGATGAGCGCTTCGCCCGGCGCGGCCGGGACAGCGGGCACGCGGGCGAGGTGCAGGAGCCGCGCCCCCTTTGCCGCCAGCATCTCCGCCAGGGCGGCACCGAACGTCGCCGCGCCCACTGTCTCCGGGCCCCCCGTCCCCTCCCACCGCGTCACGGCGCTCATCGCACGCCTCCCCCCGCCAGGAGTCCGGCCGCCCGCAGCCAGGTGGCGTGGAGCGCCAGCGGCAGCGCCACGCCGGCGACCAGCGCCCCGGCCAGGGCGAGGCCGATGGGCCAAAGCGAGGCCGCCGGCTCGGCCGCGGGACCGGCCGGCCCGTCTCCGGCCAGGACCGGCGGCCGGCCCAGGAGCAGGTCCGGCAGTCGCAGGCCAAAGCCCAGCAGGTTGACGAGGAGAAAGGCGAGGGCGAGCGCGACCCAGAGGAACTCGCCGGCTTGCACCCCGCCCCAGAGCACCAGCCACTCGCTCCAGAAGAGCCCGAACGGTGGCAGCCCGGCGATCGCGGCCGCACCGACCGCGAGGCCCGAGCCCGTCAGCGGCAACGCGGCGAGGATGCCGCGGACGGACGGCCCGCCCGTCGCGGCGTAGCGCAGGCGCACGTTGCCGGACCCGCAGAAGAGCGCCGTCTTGGCAAAGCCGTGCGTCCACATGTGCAGCAGCGCGCCCAGCAGCGCCACGCCACCGAAGCCGGCCCCCAGGGCGATGACGCCCATATGCTCGATCGACGAGTACGCGAACATGCGCTTGAGGTCGCGCTGTCCCGGGACCGCCGCGGCCGCGAGGGCGAGGGACAGGAGCCCCGTCATCACCAGCAGGGCGTGCGGCCACACCGGCCCGATGGCGGCGCTGGCCAGGGAGGTCAAACGCAACAGGGCGTACAGACCCCCGACCAGCTTGATGCCGGAGAGCGCGGCCGACACGGGCGCGGGCGCCTCACTGTGCGCGTCGGGCAGCCAGGTGTGGAAGGGCACCAGCCCCGCCTTGCTGCCGTACCCGACGACCGCCAGGACCAGCCCCGCCTCCAGGGCGATGCGGCCGCCGCGGGCCACGTGCGGCAACACGGCGGCCGCCAGGGTCCAGGCGCCCAGCGGCACCCCCGCGCCCACGAGCACGAGCACCGTGGCGAGCAGCGCGAGCAGGCCTCCGGTCCCCGTGACCACGATGTACTTCCATCCGGCCTCGACCGGACCGCGGCCGCCAGGGAACGCCACCAGCAGCACGCTGGTCAGGGTCGTGCCCTCGACCGCCGCCCAGATCGCCAGGTAGTTGGCCACCGCCCCGACCGCGAGCAGGCAGAGGAGGAAGGCTTCGAAGAGCAGGAAGTAGCGGCGCAGGCCCGCGTCGTCGACCTCGCCACGGGTGCGCTCCGTGCCGACGTAGTGGATGGACATCCATAGGCTGAGGCCGCCGAGCGTGAGCACCAGCAAGCCGTACCAACGGCTGAAGGCGTCCCACGCCCCGAGCGGCCGAAGCGCCAGCACCGCCCCCAGCGCCCACAGGGCTGCGACGCACAGCCAGGCCACGCCCAGCACCTGGCGGGGCGAGCGCGCCGCCCACGTGGCGGCCAGGGCCGCGGCAGGCACGAGCAGGGGCAGGACCGCATCCGCCGCGCTCATCCCCGCAGCCCCCTCAACACGCGTGCGTCGGCCGCCCCGTGCGTCCGCCGCACCAGCCGCGTGAGCGTGGCGAGGACCCCGGCCAGCAGCACCAGCTCGGCGAGCGCCAAGGCCTCGCCCACCGGCGGCAGACCGGCCGCGAGCACCAGGACGGCCGTCAGCAGACCGGCCTCGCCCATGAGCATGCCGGCGGCCTGGCTCCACAGTTCCGAGCGCACGGCGGCAGCGCCGAAGGCGACGAACATGGCCGCCAGCCCGAGGCCGAGCGCGACGCCGCGCGCGGGGAGCACGGCCTGGGACAGCCGCAGGCACAGCAGCGTCACCGCGGCGGCGCCGGCCAAGAGCGTGGCAGCGGAACGCCTGGCCTGGAGACCGTAGACCTCGCCGCGATGGGGCAGCGCGCCACGGAGCAGGCGGGGGGCCCAAATGCCCTTGACGAACAGGATGGCCGCCGCATCGAGGTACAGTTCGGGCATGCCCGCCCACCCGGCCAGGGCCACCGCGATCGCCGCCTGTGGCACGGCCGCCCAGGCGTAGATGGCGGCAGAGGCCTCCGGGGTACGGGCCACCAGCAACGCGACGGCCAGCATCAGGACGATCGCCGCGCAGAGACCCTCGACGGCCGCGATCACGTCCGCCCCCCCCCGGCGGCGAGCGCCGCCGCCACCACGGCAACCAGTGCGATGAGGCTGCCGACCATCACGAACTCCGGGATGCGCAGGAGCCGCAGCTTCGCGAAGGAGACCTCCAAGGCGACCAGCGCGCACCCGACCACCAGGAGCTTGAGGGCGCTGGCCAACAGCGCCCCGAACAGCGCCGCGGCGCTCAGCGCGCCCGCCAGCCCCCAGGGCGTGCCCAGGACGTTGACCCCAATCAGGCCCACGACCATGAACTTCATCCAGCCGCCCCACTCGTAGAGGGCGAGGTCAGGGCCGGCCGCCTCGAAGACGCGCGCGGGGTCGATCAGCGACAGTTCCGCGGTGGAACTGGGGTTGTCGACGGGGATGCGGCCCGTCTCGGCGATCCAGAAGAGGAACCACGCCGCCAACACGGCGACGTGCGCCGGCGAGACCAGCCAGCGTGGCTCGGCCAGGGCGGCGGTGACGACGAAGGGCACGGTCGAGGCGCCCACGGTGGCCGCCGCGCAGATCACCAGCGTGATCAGCGGCTCTACGAACACCCCGACTAAGCGGATGCGGCTGGTGCCCAGTCCCGCATACGGGGAGGCGCCGTCCAGGGCATGCAGGAGTAAAAAGAAGCCGCCCGCGCCGAGGATGAAGCCCCCGCCGAGCATGTCCCCCATGAAGGCCAGCGGCAGGGGCGAGCGTGTCAGCACGGGGATCAGCATGGTCACGATCACCGGGGCACAGAAGTAGACGACGGGGGACAGCGCGCTGATCCAGGTCGCCCGCTCGCTGCGCACGACCTCTTTGGAAAACCACTTGCGCAGGTCGCGGTACGGCTGGATGACGGGCGGCCCCACACGGAAGAAGAGACGGGCGCGCAGGCGCTCCAGGATGCCGCGGTAGAGCGGCGCGAAACCGAGGACGAAGAGCACGGCGAGCAGCTGGGCTCCGACCAGTCGCACGCGCGCGCACCCCCCGATCCAGGATGTTCCCGATGCGGGCAGGGCGGAAGGGCAAGGCCCCAGAGGGCATAACTCGCTGGCCTGGAGGAGTTATCAGCCGTGCTGGCGGTTCGAGGCAGGTGGCGCCTCCGGCGAACTCCATCGCCGCTGTGCTGTGGGTCCCGGCGCCCCAAGCGCGGCGCGGCGGACCGCCGCCCGTGGACGCACCCCTCGAGATCCCGGGCCGGCGGCAGCCGCGAGGTACGGCCGCGCGGGCAACAGGCCGTCACGCCCGCCGCGGCTTCTCCCTCCCGGCGGGACGCGCAGGCGGTCCCGCGGGACGGCGGCGGTAATAGCGCACTTCCACGCGGTCCAACGTCACCAAGCCCTCAGACACCAACCGGTCGACTTCGGGCAGGAAGGCTTCGACACGCTCGGGCCGGTCGATGATCTCCACCAGCAGGGGCAGATCCGCCGAGAGCGTGAAGGGATGCAGCGCGTGGATGCGGCTGTGGGCGCCGTACCCCTCGATGCCGCGCAGGACGGTCGCGCCCGCGAGCCCGTGGCGCTGCGCGGCCCGCACCAGGGCGTGAGCCAGCGGCTCGCCCTGGCGCTGGTCCCGTTCGCCGACGTACACCCGCAACCGCGTGGCCGTCTCGGGCTCCACCATCCCTCATCCTCGATCCTCGCCGCACGGCACGGAGACACCGCGCGGCGGTCTCGCTCCCGGCGCCTCGCGACCGCGCTGGCGCCCCGCTGCGGCCGGATACGGCTCTCCCGTCACCCGCAGGCATGTCGCTCCGCCACGACCGCCGGAGGGGTGGGCGGCGCCCGTACCGCCCATCAGAGCCCGCCATCGGTGGCCAACGCCCGGCGCCCCAACCCCTCCGCCGAACTCGCCCGGCCGCACCGCCCCGTCGACGCCTCTGCTTTCAACCTGAATCTCGCAGTGTCAGGCGGGCGCCGCTGTCGCAGAAGGACCCTGCCATACGAGCGGGTGAGGTCGTGGCGAGGGGCCGGCGCCTGGGCGCCAAGGCGTCGGGCAGCCCCTTTGCGAAAATCAGGTTCAAGGTCGCGTTCCGCAAGGTCCCACTCCAGCGGCGGCGGCCTCGACGTCCGTCGCGGCGCCACCGGAGTGCGACGGCCATGGTCGGGATCGCCTTGTGCAGCGCCCTCTAGCCTGGGGAGACGTCACGGAAACGGGCCGAGGGCGCGCCTCCCGCGGCACGCCCTCGGCCAAACCTGCGCCACCGCCTCGACGCTGCGGCAGGGCCGCGCCCGCTCGGTCTCGCCGACGCGGCCGAGGCCGCCACCGAGCGGGGCACGCGACGACACGAGCCGCCGCAGGCGCGGACCAGGCTCCACCGTGGCTGCAGGCATCCTGGAGGCGCGCCATGCGGAAAGCCGAACACGCTCCACGGACGTCCCGTAGGAGCGGCGCGCGCATGGACTCGGAGCGGAGAAGCTAGCCCTCCGGGAAAGGACCAGGGGGGCACGGGGCATACGCGCTAACTTTGGCACCGCAGAGCCGCCTTCCGAGGCGGGAAATGCTTGCGGCATGGCGGCTGTGAACGTCGGATTCGTCCCTAAGTTAGCGCCTATGGGGGCACGGGGAGACTGTGTCATCGATCTGTGCCTCCCAGCCGCGGTCACACGGTGTACCCGCGAGCCGACGCCAGGAGTCATCAGCAGCTTGCGCTGCGGTTCGGGCGGACCAAACGCCGCCCCGGCGGCCTCCATCGCCCATCCGTATGATATCCAGCGGCACCGCTCGGCGCAAGGGGACAAGGCCCTCTGAGGCGCTATCCGTCCGACACATCACTCCACACGGTCCATCCATTCGGACCCCCTCCGTCGGATCCTGCGACCGGCTCCTTCCGGCCAGGCCGTCTACGCGGGGCCAGGCGGGTCCTCCGGCGACGCCCCGGGCCGGGGGCGGTAGTGGACGACGCGGACGTCCTCCACAGTAACCAAGCCTTCGCGCATCATCTCGTCCAGCACGGGCAAGAAGGCCGCGATGCGCTCCGCGCGGTCCACCAGCTCCACAATGACCGGCAGGTCCGCCTCCGTCTCGATCAGGGCGGCCCGGTGGAGGACGCGATGCGGCCCGTACCCGCCGATGCCCTTGGCGACCGTGGCGCCGCTGAGTCCCATCTCGCGCGCCTTCAGCACGATGGCGCGCGCCAGAGGCTTGCCGTGCCACACGTCGGCTTCGCTCAGGTACACGCACACCCGCTGCGCCGGGCCCTCCATCGCCATGTGGCAGACCTCCCAGGACTGCGTCGTTCTCGGGGCCCGGCCGGGAGGGGCCGAAAAGGGGGCGGACCTGGCGGACACGCGCCGGGCAGCGGCGGCCGAGTGCCGCCGGGCGGAGCCGCTTCGCCCCCCGTCGCCCGGCGGCGAGGCCGCACACCCGTCACGGCACGTTGTCCCTCCCTCGCGCGGCCACCCGCTCGTCGCCGTCCTGCGCCGCGCCATGTGGCGCAGCGGGGGCTCCCCCCGGCAACGGTACACCGCCTGGCCCCGGCCGCGCCGCCGGCCGGCCGCCCAGGCATCGCCCGGCCATGGCCGCCACCGCACGCCGCCACGCGCTCTCTACCTGTGGCGACCGCTCCCCGCGCCATTGGTAGTCGTAGCTGCGAATCAACGTCTCCACATCGGCAGCCAACCGCTCCAAGCGCCCGGACTCCACGGCGTCACACGGGCGGCCGAGGCCGCGTGGATCTGCTGGTACGCCGCGGACCCGGTCACGCCCTGGGCCCACGCATTCCGCTCCAGGTACGTCCGTTCGACCTGGACCGCAGCATGGCCGTGCGCGCGGGCCCTGAATCCCACCAACGGGCCCCCGAGCCGACGCCTCCGGCCTGGGGCAGGACATGCCCAGCGCGGCCGCTTGGCGGGTGCCGACCGTCTGGCCGGGCGGACGTGCGAGCCGCCGTAGCCGACGCACCCGCGGACGGGACGCGCGCCCCCCGTAGGCGCCCTCCGTGGTTCCGCGGTCCCGTGACAGTCGCCCCTCCGCCGTCGGTACCGACCGCGGGCCACCCGCGGGCGCGACGGGAAGGCGCCCCCACCGCACACCATCCTGCTCGCATTGACGACATATACGTCTGGTCGCATCATACGTCTAGGAGGTAGTGACCATTGGACATCGAAGATCGGCTCGCGCGCCTCGAAGACCTGGTCCAGCAGTTGGTCCGCGGGCGTGCCGGTCCCGAAGGCGCCGGCCACGTCGCCGGGGGCAGCGAGCGACCCGGAGCCGCCCACACCGCCGAGAACGCGCCTACGAGCAACCCGACCCCTGCCGAGCAGGATCTCGCACCCGGCGGCGTCGTGGTGACGACCGTCGCTGCAGGGCCCGCCCGCGGTGAACCGGCCGGTCCGACCATTCACATGCGCGATGTCCGTCGGGTCGGCAGCGTCCGCCCGACGCCCTCGTCCCCGCCGCCAGCGGCACCCGCGCCGAACGCCCCCCGCGTGCCGCGCGACGCCGGCATGAGCGAGGTCCTCGCCCGCCTCCGCGCCCCAGGGCGCCGCGTCGTCTGCGCTGGGGTCGGCCACTGGGAGGCCGGCTCGTCGCGCACCGCCACCAACGTCATGTGCTGGGACGGCGACGAACCCATCACCTTCGAGCAGCGCCGCACCGCAGCGCTCTGCCAGGCGCTGGCCAGCGAGCCGCGCCTGTCCATGCTCTGCGAGTTGGTCGCTGGCCCGCGCAGCACCTCAGACCTCACGGCCGCCACGGGCCTCGACCGCGGCCAGCTGTACCACCACCTGCGCGACCTCTTCCTCCAGGGCCTGGTCGAGCAACCCGAGCGCGGCCGGTACCGCTTGACAGACCGCGGCGAGACCGTCGTGCTGCTAACCGCCGTCCTTGCCACCTCCGCGCCCGAAGCAGAGGAGCCCTTCACCCTCGTGCCCGAGGACGTCGAGAACCCAGGGCCGGCCTGAGTGCCGGGGTTCGTTCGCGCGGGGGTTTGGTGGACACCTTGGGCCCAACGCGCGACCGGACCGCAGACGCGGCGCCCACACACCCGCGCCGAGGAGACCACGGCCGTGCGCACACGTGCAGCAACGATCCGGCCGCACAGAACCAGTGTCGACCGATCCGCCTTCAGCATGGCACGGCCCCATGCCCGGCCGACTGCCCCTGGCAGGGGAACCGGGACCGCACGGCACGGCATCGCGGCGCGCGGGCCGGCCTCCCCTGCTCACCAGGCCCGACCCCCATGACTGGAGCGCATCCAAGCCGCGCTAGATCCCGAGGAGGTCCTCCTCTTCGGGTCGCACGCACGGGGGGACGCTCGCGCGGACAGTGATGCCGACCTGCTTCTGGTCCTCCCGCCGGCCGCCGAGGCGGTTCCGTGTGCCGAGCGGCAGCGTCTGGCCTGGAACGCGCGATCCGCCCTGGGCCCCGGTCGTGGTGGGTGCAATGGGGCGCTGTGGCATGATGGGTCGGTAGGATGTGGCCTTCTGTCACTGGGCTGACCGACCGTGCGTCGCGATGGAACCCGTCTGGGTCCGGTGCCCTCATATGGCCACCGTGCACTTGCGCCACCTCCCCCCTCAGAACCCGGCGTGCGGATTTCCCGCACCGGGCTCCCCGGTTTCACGCCCTGGTCAGACCGTGCGGTGTAGAATCTTCGGCTGGGGCAGTTTGGACCACGGCTTCTGCTGCCACTCCGCCCACGTGAGCCGTGCCCGCTGGCGGGGTAGCTTTGGTCGCGCACCCAGTGCCGCCTGCCAAACGGTATCAGCTTCGTCTTCTCTTCTGCCAGTGACATCCCGAACTTCGCCAGGCGTTTGGGTAGCACGTTGGCGAAACCACCAGCACAGGGCCCACCGAGCACTGTCATCGTCGTGCCCCCCGCGCCGTGCCGACGGCCTGCCTCTGGCAAGATCCAGAGGCAGGCCGTCCTGCGGGTCGGATCCCCCCATGCGGCGCCCGCGCTGAGCCCCCCGTCCGGCTTGGTCTACGACGGAGCCCGAACCGACGGGGCGCTGCGCGCCGTCCACGGCTCTGCCGTCGGTACACGCCTCTTGGCCTTCGACTTTACGGCGTGCCGGCCACCGCGTTGCCGGTGATCGTCACGCTTTGCGCCACCAGGGAGCCGCTCGTGTGAGCGACGCCCGAGACATCCACCACTTCACCGGCAGTGAGAGCGCCGCGGGGAAGGGCGATGCTGCCGGCCGCCACATGCGCGGTGGCAGGCACCATCAGCCGGACGCTGGTCCCGTCGCTCTCGGTGAGCGTAAACCCTCCCGGAACGGCGGCCGCAAGGTCGCCCGTGAGCGACGAGGACGCCGCGCGGATCGCGATCCACGTCACGGTGCCGGACAGGACGTGCAGGGTCACGAGGTCACCGGGAGACAGCGCCGCGCTGGTGGCGCCCTGACCATTCTCGGTGACGACCACGGACGGGGCCACCGCGTACGATGGCGTCACGGCACCGGGCGTCGGCGGCTCCAGGCTGACTTGGCCGTTCGCGAAGGAGGCGATGGTGCCCGAAACCACAGTGGCGGGCGGAGGGGTCGACCCCGCAGGCACGATCGTGATGAGTTGCGCCTGCCCGGCCGCGTTCAGGGTCACGTCCGCGACCATCCCCCCGGTGAGCTGGGTGAGCGAGATGGCCTGCCCCGACGCGATCACTTGGGCGCCGACGGCGACCGGAACGGCATCCACCGACGTGCCGGTGGACAGGGACAACACCTCACCCGTCGGCCCCGTTTGCACCTGCGTGATGGTGCCCTCCAGGACGGCCGCCGCCGCGGGCACGGGTACGGACGGGGATACCGCGTTTGCCCCGAGTTGCTGGATGCGCACCAGGATGACGGCGAGTTGCCCGTACGAGGCGTAGGCGTTCGGCGCCGCTGTGAGCCCCGGGAGCGTGGACACCAGGCCTAACCTCTCGGCCGTGTGGAGCGCGGCGGCAGGCGACGGCCCGCGGTGCAAACCCGTGGCATTCACGATGTCCACCAGCAATTCGCTCCCCGAGACCACGGTGCCGCCGGACAAGCGGAAGGCGGCACCTGTGAAGACCCCGCGGCGTCCCGTGTGGGCGGCAAAGCGGCGCAGCACGGCTACCACCTGCGCTTGGTGCAGGGAGGCGTAGGGTCCGTACCGCGGGCCGAGACCCCGAGCGAACACCCCTTCGGCCACCATCTGATTCACGGCCTGCTGGAGCGCCGGTAGCGACGCGGCAGCCGCCAGCGCCGCGCCGCCGCCGACGATCAGCCCCGCGGCACCAGCGACCAAGAGGCGCCTTGGCCAACGACTCCACTGCATCACGCTGCCCCCCATCTTAAGGATCCGCTGCCAGTTTCTGCGGCCGGGCCAAGTGTACGGCGGGATTGTGCGGAAAGTGTGACAGGTCTCGATTTACCGCCTCGACCACGAAGACGTGCTGTTGCGGGCTGGTGACGGCGGCGCTCACGGGGTGGATGGCCCTACGACCCTTCACCCCGTGAGCGGTGTGGCGCCAGCTGTAGCGGCTCACCGGTAATGCGTGGAAACCGCTCAAGATGGGGGCGAGGGACGGCGCCCCGGCCATACGAGCCGATCCTTGGGCGACAAGGCGTCAAGGACAAGGGCCTGCGGCCCGCTGCGCGCCCTTGACGCCCCGCCGCCCAAGGGGGATAGGCATTGCGGGGCGACCACGGCGACGCGGAACCGGCTGCCCGCCACGACCCGCATGGCTTCCCTGGTGGCGCGGGAACCGCCGCCGACCGCCGCCCCGGCCGGCCACGCCCCACCCACCAGAGGTTCCACCCCCTTTCC
>JAJZZC010000346.1 GCA_021797775.1 Bacillota bacterium | reverse complement strand
ATCTCGCAGTGTCAGGCGGGCGCCGCTGTCCGAGAAGGACCCCGCGTACGAGCGGGTGCGGTCGTGGCGAGGGGCTGGCCCCTGGGCGCCAAGGCGACGGGCAAACCCTTTGCGAAAATCAGGTTGATCGACTTGGTCAACCTGTCCATCGCTGGCGACAGCACGGTCCTTGTCGCACACGCAAACCACTTCGGCCATCGCGCCTGCTACCAGGTCTTCGCCAGGCGGGCCCGCTATTCTTCGACGCCACGAATGTCTACTTCTGTCGTGACGAGCCCGATTCCATCGGCCGCGGCGCCCCGGTCGCCGGCGCGTGCCGCTGGCGGCCACGTCGCGTAATGACGGCCGCCGACCCGCACGCGGGCCTGGCGTGGGGCGGAGTTGGCGCGCGATCGCTGCGTGTCGTGGCTAGGCGGACCCGTGACGGCGCCACGGTCCGGCCATGAGGGGGAAGTTGCGTGAAAACCTTCGCCGCGGCGCGTGGGACGTCGCGGCGGGTCACGGACGTCCCAACCTGCCGGAAAGAGGGCGGGGCCGCTTTACCCGCGCACCTTCGGACGCGGGTTGCGCGGCGGGCAAGACGCCGCCGGCATGCACCGGCATGGCCACGCTGCCGCCGGGCACGGCCGTCTCCTACGCGGTCAGCGCCGACGGGTGCCGGACGTGGACGTCGGCGCCGCTGTTCACGAACGTGACGGTGCCGGCGGGCGACCGGCTCTGCTACCGGCTCACGCTGGCGACGAGCAACCCCGCGGCGACCCCGGTGGTCGACGTCGCCAACCTCTACGAGATCGCGACCGTCAGCAGCACGGCGACACGGAATCCGGCGTACTTGACGAAACAGGACATCCGAGAAGGCGAGTGCTGTCATGGATGTACGCACTCTTGCCAGCCAGCGCTATCGGTCACACCGGCGCCATTGGCAGGGGGGCTTCCTCAACGCCTCCCCGGAGCCCGCATGTCGCGACGACGTCTGTATCGTCACGCTTGCTCGCCGTGCCCAGCAGGGCGGGTGGCAGGCATCCGGCGTCAAAGTTTCTGTGCGGACACGGTCAGCCATGCCAGGATGGCCGCCAACGGATTGATCCGCCAATCCGACAACCGCTGGTCCTCCTGACCCTCGTACGAATAGTCCTGCCAGAACCGGGGGTTGCACGGAGGGGACTCCGCGACCCGGTGCAGGCGGAATCCGTTCGCACACAACGGATTCAACAGGTCGCCCATGGTCCACGTGAACTCGTAGGTCGCCATGCCGTCCTCAGGGGCGAGAGGGCCGGTACCCCCATACGGCTTGCGTATGGACAGAACCCCGTCCGCCGCCTGCAGTGGTCTCAGGAACGGGTGAATGTCATAGAACACGTAGAAGCCCCCCGCTCTGAGCACGCGGTGCACCGCAGCGAAGACCGCGCCCGGATCGGAGATTCAGACGAAGAAGCCGTTGGTCGAAGTGACGATGTCAAACGTGCCCGCCGCCAGTTCGACCAGGCGGGCCGCGTCCGCGCGAACGAACGCGATGTGCAGTCCCAGGCGCCTCGCCCGGTCGGCGGCAACGTCAAGTTGCCGCTGGGAGATGTCCACCGACGTCACCCGCGCTCCACAGCCGGCCAGCGCGAACGCCGCATAATTGTAAGCGTTCAGCCCGGGGGTGGAAGCGCTCAGGACGCGCGAAGCCTTGCGCCCCAAGGGGCTTCCCCGACGGCCGGTCGTCATGCGCGGGGGTGCCGATCGCGCGGCCGGTTCGTCTGGGCCCGTCTGCAAAGGCAGGGGCCCCACCAGTGGGTTGCCCATCCCCCTCCCAGCCCCCCCCTGTGGGGGCCCAGGCCCCCCCCCCCCCCCCCCCCCCCCCCTGAACGCTTACGCATAATTATCGCCGCTTCCGATGACGCATAGGCTCTTGCCATCCAGACCGCCAAGGCACGTGCGCAACTGGTGCCACGCGTCCCCTTCAAACGCCAGTTCCGGCTGCGACGGCACCGTTTGCCACAAGCCGGCGCGGTCGCGCAGGGTGCGCCACCCCTCTGCCGCTCCATCCCAATGCCGCCGATTCGCTTCATGCATCCGGTCCATCGCCGCGCACCGTCCCTCTCCCCGCGCTGGCGCTCCTCCGGGGCGGACGGCGCGCGCCCACCCCGCCTTGGGGCTCGGGCCATACACCGTCGCAACGCGTCTCGCGCGCGCAGCCCATGGCCCCCGCATGCCCCACGGCCGCGCCGCGGATGGAGGCTGACTGCGGACCGGCGCGGCCCGCCACGACCGGCGCGTCGCGCCCCCGCTCTCGAGAGCGACAGCCACAGTGGCCCTGCCGGCCCCCCCGCGCGGTCACGGGATTGACGGCTGCGCGCGGCGCCGTATCATGATGTGGTCACGGGTCATCATGGTCCACAGTCCGCGCGCGCCGTTGAGCGACCATCAGCTGCGTCAGGTGTACCTTGCGCACCCGAGCACCGGGCAGCCGGTCAATCACCTCGGCGATGCAGGCCAGGAACGCCGCGCGGGACTCGGGCTCCAGGGCACGGCCGCGCGAATACGTGCAGAGCAGGCGCAGGTAGGCCTCCCGGTCATAGACGCATTCCCACGCGTAGCGCCGACGCTGCGCAGCCGCGAAGAGACCGCTGGCCTCCGCCTCATCCGCCCTCGCGTCAGGCACATCCGCGGCGTCGGGCAGGCGTAGGCCCGGCGGCGTGCCAGGCAAGAACCATTCGTAGCACCGTTGCATCTCGGCGAAGGCCGCGTCGTCCCCACCGGCGACGTGCCACGTGTCAAACGTGGCGACGGAGCCCCCGGGGGCGAGGGCAGCAGCCGTCTTGCGCCAGCGGACGGCGGGGTGGACCCAGTGGAGCGAGGCGGCCCCCATGACCAGATCGAAGGCAGCTGCGGGCAGCGGCCAGTCCTCGAACGCGGCGGTATGAACGGCGACATCGGCGTCGTGCCGCATGGAAGGAGCCGACCTGTGGCACAGGACCTCGCCCGCGCTCTGGACTGGGATGCCGTGGCGCGGTCGGAGCGCGCCCGGCTCGTGCGCCTCTGCGCCCGCCTGACCGGGGACGCCGCCGCCGCGGAGGACCTGGCGCAGGAGGCGCTGCTCCTGGGCTGGCGCCTGCGGGACCGCCTGCGCAACCCCGCGGCGCCGGGCCCGTGGCTGGCCGGCATTGCCCGGCGCATGTGCTGGCGTTGGCGACGGGCGCGCGGTCGCGAACGGGCGCGCACACAGCCAACGGGCCTGCCGGCGTCCGCGGACGCGGCGCAGGGTGCCGGCGGTCCCGAAAGCCCGGCGGGTCTGGAGGCCGCGGACGCCGTGGACATCGAGGCCGAACTGGAACGCGCCGAGCTGGCCGCCCTGCTCGACCGCGCCCTGGCCACCCTCCCGGCCGACACCCGCGGCGTCCTCGCCCTGCGCTTTGTCGACGGGTGTCCGCACGCGGAGATTGCCGGCCGCCTGGGGCTCTCTGAGGGCGCCGTGGCGATGCGCGTGCAGCGCGGCAAGGACCGTTTGCGCCGGGTCCTGCTCAGCCGGTTCCGCGACGAGGCGCTGGCGTTGGGCCTGGTCGACCCGGATCCGCCCGGTTGGGAGCAGACCCGCATCTGGTGCCCGGAGTGCGGCGCGCGCCGCCTGTGGGCGCGCTGGGCCACAGGACGCACGCCGTGGCTGGAGTGCTGGGGGTGTGGGGGCCGGCCCCGCATGATCCTGAGTCGCGGATATGCCGGTGCGTGGCTCTGGGGCCCGGGCGGGCGGGCGCACACCTGCGCCGAGATCCTCGCAGGGGTGCGCGCCTGGAAGCCGGTGTGCAACCGCCTCGGCGCGGCTCACTTCGCGCTCTACGCGGACGGGGTGCGCGGGCTCACCGGCCGCTGCTGGGGCTGTGGGCGGGTCTGCCCTGTCTCCATCGCGCCCGGGGGCGACGTGCGCGTGCGCTGCCCCCGCTGCGGGACCGACGACGGGATCAGCGCCTCCGGGGGCGTCGCCTTCAGCCATCCGCTGATGCAGGCGTTCTGGCGCCGCCACGGCCGCATCCGCTGCCTGCCGGACCTGCACGTCGAGGCCGTGGGCGCGCCGGCGGTGGTCTACCGGATC
>JAJZZC010000345.1 GCA_021797775.1 Bacillota bacterium | reverse complement strand
GGCGCCGCTTCAGCCCCGCGCGCAGGGCGCCGGCCTTCTCGGCCAAGGTCTCGACCGCCTCCGCCCTTCGCTTCGGGGCCGCATCCCCGCCAGCGGGCGGCGTGGCCGACTTGCCGCGCGCCGCCCGCGTCAGCCCCTCCGCCAGACGATTGAAGGCCGTACGGACCGCGGCCCCGAACAGCCGCGCCTCCGTCTCCAGCCAACCCTCATCGCCCCGCCGCCAGGAATCGCGCACCTCGCCTGCGGGTGGGTCGGCGGGAAACCACTCGCACTGTACGGTGAGTGTTCCGTCAGCCCCCAGGTCCTTCGCCCGCCTACCCGCCAACGACACCCACCCCCCGCACACCTGCCCATACCTACATCAGCGGTGCGATTTGCGCGGCTTTTACGGTAGCTGCTTCAACCCCCTTCCGCGCGAGGGGGCTGGGCAATGGCAGGACGGCGCACCGCTGTCCCCAAGCCCCCAGCCCCCCAAGCGCTGTCCCGAGTGTCTCGAGTGGGAACCGCCGTGGCCTTGGACCCCGAACTCCGCGCCGCCCATGCCCCACGGCGGCGGGTCTGCTCTGCGCCCTGGGGAGCCGCGCATCATCAAAGCTCCTCGGTTGACAAGCGGCGGGCGGTGCACGATGGTATCGTCGGGATGCTCGACCTTGACCTTGCGCCGGGAGCTGACACGTTGGGGCGGAGAGGACAAGTTCAGCGCGTCTGGCCTTGGACTGGCACGCGAGACCCCGAACCGGTTCTCTTGGGGAGAGTCGCTGGGAACTTCGCATTCCGGCCACGCCCGGGCTCAAATCTAATATTTCGCGGCTCCTGACGGCCCGGCCCTCATCCCCCCTCGACCAGGGCCCGCGCCAGCACGGCCGGCTCGACGTTGCCCCCAGACAACATCACGCCGACGCGCCGGGCCCCGCTGCCCGCCGACCCCAGCCGCGCCGTGAGCAGCGCCGCCGGCGCCACCGCGCCAGTCGGCTCTACCACCTGCTTGAGGCGCAGGGCCAGGAAGCGCATGGCGGCCAGCACCTCGGCGTCGGAGACGACGACGATGTCGTCCACCAGGGCCTGGACGTGCGGCCAGGTCACCTCGCCGAGCCGCGTCGTGCGGATGCCGTCGGCGATCGTCGCAGGCGGGGGGATCTCGATCGGGTACCCGGCACGAAGCGACCGCAGCGCATCGTCCGCCCCCTCCGTCTCCACCCCGATGACCCGCAGGTGCGGGCGGAGGCCCTTGGCTGCGACCGCGCAGCCGGAGATGAGGCCGCCGCCGCCGATCGGCGCGACGAGCAGGTCCAGATCGGGAACCTCGGCCAGCAACTCCAGGGCGGCTGTGCCCTGGCCGGCGATGATCCGTCGGTCGTCGAACGGAGGCACCAGGGTCTGCCCGCGCTCGCCCGCGACGCGGGCCGCAAAGGCTGCGCGGTCGTCCCGCCGCCGGTCGTAGAACACCACGTCCGCACCGTAGCCCCGCGTGGCCTCGACCTTGACCCGCGGCGCGTCAGCCGGCATGCAGACGGTGCAGGGGACGCCGAACAGGTGTGCGGCAAGGGCGACCGCCTGCGCGTGGTTGCCCGAGGAGTACGCGGCTACCCCGCGGGCGCGGGTCTCCGCTGCGATCGCGCCGACCCGGTGGTAGGCGCCCCGGAATTTGAAGGCGCCGGCGCGCTGCAGGTGCTCCGCCTTGAGGAACACCGCGCGGCCGGCCACGGCGTCGAAGGAGGTCGAGGTGAGCACCGGCGTGCGGTGGACCACCCCGTCTAGGTGCTCGGCCGCATCCCGAACGTCCGCGAGGCTGACGAGGTCCATGTGTGCCTCTCCTTCCGTCAGGACCTCACTGGGGACGTCGCGACTCCCATGCCCCGGCGCAGGCGCGGCTCCATCCCGTCATCGCCGCGGATGTTGGGTCTAAAGCCGTGGCGAGCCGACCGACGGGGTCCCGTGCAACATGCCGCCTCCTTGGCGTGTCCAGGAGCGTGGCTCGGACCCACGCGCGGCTGCGCCGTGTGGGCCGCGGATGGCAACGGTGTCCGTCAGCCGCCGCCATCCGCGGGGGCCGGCTGCGCAGGGAGACCCGCGGCCGGTCCGGCTACCGCTGCGCCATGGCGGTCCCGCCCACCGGGGGGCCCGGCAAGGGGGCCCCCGTCTGCGCCCAGAACGCGGGGGATCGCCCCCGGCATCCCCCGGCATCCCCCGGCATCCCCCGGCATCCCCCGGGCCGCCGGCCACGGATTGCCCGTGGCTCTCAAACCCGCCGACCCGCGGCGGCACCCGGGAGGCACCCGGGAGGCAGCCGTACCGTCCGGCATGCCGGGGCCCAGTTGAGCCGGTTCTGCTTGGCCACCCGCCTCACTGGAACACCACCGTCCGGTTCCCGTGCAGGAGGATGCGGTCTTCCAGGTGCCAGGCGACGGCGCGCGCCAGCACGGCGCGCTCGATCTCCCGCCCGACGCGGCGCATGTCGGCCACGCTGTCACGGTGCGTAACCCGCTGCACGTCCTGCTCGATGATCGGACCGGCGTCGAGGTCCGCCGTGACGTAGTGCGCAGTGGCGCCGATGATCTTCACGCCTCGGGCGTGGGCTTGCTCGTAGGGCCGCCCGCCGATAAAGGCCGGCAGGAAGGAGTGGTGGATGTTGATGATCCGCCCGGGGAAGCGGGCGACGAACCCAGGCGAGAGGATTTGCATATAGCGGGCCAGCACGACCAGGTCGGCGCCCTCTAGCCAGGTGGCCTGCTGCTCCTCGGCGCGCCGCTTGCCCTCCGGCTCCGCGGCCACCGGTACGTGATGGTAGGGCACACCGAAGGCCCCCACGGCGCCCGCGAGGTCGGGATGGTTGCTCACGACGCCGATGACCTCGCAGGGCAGTTCCCCGAGTTGCCACCGCCAGAGCAACTCTTGGAGGCAGTGTCCCTCGCGCGAGACCATCAGCGCCACTCGGGACAGGGGCTTGGCGGTCGCCAAGCGCCAGGTCATGCCGAAGGCCGCGGCCACCGGCGCGAAGGCGGTCTCTAGCGCAGCGCGCCGCGCCGCCAGGCCGGGCAGGTCGAACTCCACGCGCATGAAGAAGGTCCCGCCGACCGGATCGGTGGTGTACTGGTCGGAACGTACGATGTTGGCGCCCTGCGCGTGCAGGCAGCCCGCCGCCGCCGCGACGATGCCCGGCCGGTCCGGGCAGGAGATGAGCAGCCTGCCGCGGTCGGCGCGCGGGCGCGCGCCGTCGCGCCGTGGTCCTGTTTGCGCATCCACCGGATCTCGGCCTGGTACCATCGGTGCGGCTGCGCCGGCCATCCGGGCCGCACCGCCCGACTAACCAGGCCTACGCCCCTTTCGGCCCGCGTATTTGCCCCTCGCGGGGCGGCAGGCAACAGGCGGACTCGGTCCGCGCGGCCTCCCGGGCTCCAGCCGGCCCATGCATGCGCCCTGTGGGGCGCGGCGCCGCCGGGTGGCGATGGGTCGACCCTGCGCGATCTCCTTGGCACCCGCGGCGCCATCGCGCCGGCTCTTCTGCCACGCTGCAGCACGCTCCCCCCAGCCGTGCGGTGCCCGGCTCCGAGGTGTCTCGGCACCGCTCCCCGACAGCTTGTCCTCTCGCGGCGCGGACCGCCGCGCGGTCAGGGCCCGCCCGTCGGAGCGGTAGCCCAAGATCGCTGCGGATCAAAGGGGGCCCGGACTGCCGTCACCGCCTCAAGCCCCCAGCGACCGCCGCCACCGGGGAGGTCCCCGTCCATCCCGCATGGCCGCGGGGTGCGTACCCCGCGGTGACCGGCGGGTCCGCCGGCCCGGCTCACCGTCCGCTAAGCCGGTACGGCACCATGGCGAACACGATGTCCCGCCGGAGGACCAGCCGAGACTGGAGGATGAATCCCATCTGGTTGTGGAGCAGGCTCTGCCACCACCGGCCCACGACGAATTCCGGCACCAGCACCGTGATCATGCCGCCCGGCACCTGCGATTTGATCAAGTCGAGGTAGCGGAGGATGGGCGTCACCACGGATCGGTACTGTGACTCGATGGTGACCAGCCGCACGCCGGGGTTCCACTCGGCCCAGCGTTGCTCCAGCTTGCCGGCCTCGGCAGCGT
>JAJZZC010000344.1 GCA_021797775.1 Bacillota bacterium | reverse complement strand
TGAATATCGCAGTGTCAGGCGGACGCCGCTGGCGCAGACGGACCCCGTGACGCGAGCGGGTGAAGTCGTGGCGAGGGGCCGGCCCCTGGGCACCAAGGCGACCGGCCGCCCCTTTGCGAAAGTCAGGATAATCGCCGGTGGAACGCGCCGAAGGGGGTGCGCGCTGTGGCCAGCACGGTCTTGGAGCGGGCGAACGTGCTATCGCGGCTGTCCGCGGCACTGGGCGCGATGCAACCGCTTATCCGCGATGCCGTGCTCATCGGCTCGGCGGTATACGCTCCCGATCTGGCACGGGACTGGGACGTGGTCGTGACCAGCACCGCCGCAGCGGACGCGCACGTGCGCGGGCGTCTCGCCGAGGCGCTCGGCGCTGCCGCGGAGAACCTGGACATCATCGTCCGGCATCCCGGCGAGCCCATCGGTGATCTCGCCCCTGCCATCGTTGCCGGGCGTGTGCTGTTCGGCACCGGCGAGACGATGCGCGAAGCGGCACTTTGCCTCTCGCAGAGGGGTGATCGGGCTATCGCGTCCTTTGACGAAGCCATGAGTCAACTGACGGCGGCGCGATCATACCTACGACTGGCGGCACGCTCCCGTACGGGCTTGCTCAGGGATACCCATCTCAAGACGGCCTTCGATTCGCTGTTTCACGCCGCCAGGATCGCCGCCCTGACCTACATGGGCAGCGAACGAACGCAGTGGGGAGGGGTCGACAAGCGCCTGCCGCCCCCTTTCGGCCCCCAGTTTCACGCCATCGTGAGCACCCTGCACGTGCTCTACGCATACGAGGGGAGATTTCCCCAAGGCCAGAAAGAGGCCGCGCGGGAGTTCCGTCGCTGGGAGACCGATGTGCAGGGGTTCGTGGACGGTCTGCGCGACCTTTCAGCCGGGGAGGCGGCGGATCAGCGCTGAGCGCCGGCGGGGCCCGCGTGGGGCGCCCCCCCGCGCCTTCGCGGGGGCGTCCCGTGGACAATACCGCAGCGGCTGGCGGAGGCCCTCCGCACGCTCCCATGCGGGCGTGGCTGCCGGGGAATCGAGCCTCCTCGCGTGCGCGGTGGCAGGGGCGCACGCGCCGGCCTGCCGGATCCCCGCTGGCGACCGCTCCGTCCTGCCGCCTTCGCTCCAGCGGGCGTCTCTCCGCCGCCGGTGGTCCGCAGCCACCTGTTCCGCTACGGCCCAGCAGCAGGCCCGTCGCCGACGACTTGCCTTCCGCCCCCCGCAACGGATGGGGCTTGCCCGCGGCCAGCAGGCCCTCGATCTCTGGATGATCCCACACTCCCTGCAGCCCGTTCCTCTCCGCATGGCACTTTGTTCCCGACCGCCGCGGCGGCCGGTTTCCTGCTCGGGGATTCCTGTTGCACTGCGGCCGGTTTCGCCAGGGCGCCGCCCTGGCCAGAGCATGCTGCCATAACCGCTTGACCAGTTCGGCGCCGCTTCAAGCACCCCGTCGTGGGCACCTCGCGCGGTTGAACGTGTCCGCGCCACTCCGGCCGCCCATGCGCGCGGCGCTCCTCGTGCCGCCGGACTCGCCTGGCAGGGCGGCGAACGCTGGCGACACATCCCCGTTGCTCGCGCGGAACAGGAGTTCCTATAATGGGCGTGCGCCCGTGCGGGAGGGATGAGGGATATGGAGGCGATCGGTCTTGTGGCGGGGACCCTGGGTGGGGTGCGTCCGGTTCCATGGCCTGCTGGCGGAGGCGGCGCGGCCGCCCGCCGAGACTGGGGCGGCGCGCCCCATCGTGCTGCTGCGGGATGGCGTGGTCTGGGACGCCTGCCGCCGCGCGCGCGCCGCGGGGGTCCGTCTCGGCCAGGGGGCCGCCGCCGTCCGGGCCGCTTGCCCCGAGGCCCTGCGCCTGCCCGTCGACGCAGCCCGCCCAAGGGCGTTGGAGCCGGCCTGGGACCTGCTGGCCTCGGCCGCCTCGGCGGTGGAGCCAGACCCCGCCGGTCGCCCGGAGGCCATGGTTGCCTGGCCCGGCGGGCCTCCACCCCTGTGCGAACTGCGCGGCATCCTCGCGGCGGCGGCGGCGCTGCCCGGGGTCGATCTGTCCGTCGGCTTGGCCCCGAACCGCCTCCTGGCCCGGGCCTGCTGCCCCGAACCCCCGCCAACGGCCATCGGTCCTCGCGCGCCGGAGGAGGGGCCTGCGGGAGGGCCGCGCCCTGGGTGGGGGGCGGTGGCGGGCGGTGGGCCGGGCGCGGGGGACGGCGCCGGGGGCGGTCCGCGCTCCGCGGAGGGCGCGGCGGTGGGGTACGGGCCGGGCTCTAGGCACGGCGCGGCGGTGGGGCGGGGGCTGGTCTCCGGGTCTGGGGCGGCGGTATCGGTGGGCCATGGGCTGCCCTCCGCGGAGGGCGCGGCGGCGGACCGTGGGCCTTCCTCTAGACACGGCGTGACGGTGGGCCATGGGCCGTCCTCTGGACCTGGCGCGGCGGCGGGCCGTGGGCCCGCGTCGCGCGCGGCGTGTGCGGAAAGAGCCGCCCCGCCCCCGTGGAGCGGCCTGCGCATGGTGGCGCCGGGTGGGGGTGCGCGGTTCCTCGCGGATCGGGCGCTCGCCGACCTTGTGGCATGGGGCGCCTTGCGCCCCGCTTTGGTCCGGCGGCTGGAGGGCCTTGGTCTCCTCCGCTGTGGGGACGTGGCCATCCTGGCGCCGGATGTGCTGCGCGCCCGCTTTGGCCGCGAGGGCGAGGCGCTACATGACCTCTGCCTTGGCCAGGACCGGACGCCCGTGCGCGCCCTCTACCCGCAGCGCACCCTGCGCGCGCGCCGCACCTACCCCGACGGGCTGCCCGCCACCGCGCTGCCGGAGGCCGCCGCCGCGCTTGCCCGTTCCGCCGCGGAGGGCCTTGCCCCGCGGGAGGGGGCCGGCCGGCTGATCCTGTGCTCTCCTTGGGGGGAGGTGGCTCGTGCCTTTCAACGGCCGCGCCGCGACCCGGGACTCCTGGCCCGCGCCGCGGGCGACCTTGTCACGCGCGCGGCGCGCCCCTGGGGCGAGGGGCCGTGCGCGTGGCTGCGGGTGATCCTGGCGGACCTGGCCGTCACGCCCGTGGCGCCCGTCTGGCTCTGGGGGACCCCCGCCCAGCCGGCGCGGCGCGACACCCTGGACGACCTGCTGGGGCGGCTGCCGCGGCAATTGTTGCGCCGGGGCCGGGGGCCGACGGACCGCTATGAGACGCTTGTGGCCTTCTTCGACCCCTGGTGCGCGGGGCGATAGGGGAGAGGACGTGGAGCCCAGCCCATCCCGCAGCCCGGCGCACGTGCGGTTAGGGCGGTGGGGCCGGCTCTGTGGCCAACGGGCTCCCTCGCGGTGATGAACGTGGCCATTGCGCGGCGCGATGCCGCCTGCGCACTCTCGTCCAGCAGCCCACGTACGAGAAGGGCCTCGGGCGGCGAGGCTTGCCCGCGATGGCTCGGCCAAGCCTCGGATTTCGGGTCTTCCAGGCGTGAACCCACGGAAACAGACAGAGCCCAGACGGAAACCAGCACAAGAGTAGTCGTTCATACAGGGGCGGGCTGGGGTGATGTACCTGGACATGGAGCGTACGCGAGCACCGGTAGGGACGAGGCACAGCAGAGGGCATGCCAGGCCGTGTGGGCGGTCTGGCGAGACGCGGCAGGGGTGTGTCTTGGCGCAGTAGCCGGTGGCCGTCGCTCCTCTCTTGCGAGGTAAGGATCAGGCGGCGGCACGACGAGGCAGTTCGAGCAGGGTGGCGAGGTGGGGACCGAGCGCGTCGCGGAATACGGCCTCCGCGGGAGGCGCCAGTTCATCGGCCCAGGCAGCGAAATGCTGGGCGTAGGCCGCGAAGAAGTATTGGGCGGCATGGCGCACCAGGCACATGGGGACAAGCCGCGCAGCCAAGCGGGCTTGGTAGACAGCGTGCCGGGTCCAGGGAACACCGGTCTTGATGGTGGGGTTGCCGATTGGAGGGTCTTGGCCTACACTCAGCGCGCTCCCTCTAAGAGCCTTTTCAAAAAGTCTTTAGGGGTTATAGTTTGGATTCCGAAGTTGGCGATGGCAGAGATGGTTCGGCAGGGGAGGCGCCCAGGGTGGCTGCAGAGGGGATGGCGAGATAGCCGGCGGCTGTC
>JAJZZC010000343.1 GCA_021797775.1 Bacillota bacterium | reverse complement strand
TGCTCGGTGAGAGGATCGAAGAACGCCTGACGCGGGAAGAGCGCACTGCGGTCGAGCGGCTGGACGCGATCCCGGGCATCTCCCCGTTGACTGCGCAGGTGATCGTCACTGAGGCGGGCGATATGAACCTGAATCTCGCAATGGGGGTGGGCTAGGGGCTGCAGGGCAGGTTCGAACAGGGGGTTGGGCACCGGAACGACCAGCGCACGCACGTTCAGCGTCAATACTTTGGGGTAGTGGCGGCACAAGAGACAACGAGGGGGGGACACGGCAATGCGGGACGGGGGTGAGTGCTGGCGAGAAGCTGGCATGAGGGTGCGGCGAACCAAGGCCCCGTCCCGGGCAGATCGTGCATGCGGCCATAGTAGCGGGGCGAGGGAATCCCGGCCTCTTCAGCCTGCGGTAAGGATCCTTTCCAGGGCACGGACGGCGCGGCCGTAGTGGCTGTGCTCCGCCTGGCACGGCAGTCGCAGAAACAGTTGACGTGCATGCGTGGCAACCGTTGCGGGGAGCAGGAACCCGCCCAGCAGGTGCTGGGCGATTCCCGGTGGTGTCGTTTCTCTGAACCGCACGGTCGAGCACCGGCCGCAGCCTGCCCGGGGGGTGGCCCGGGGGCGCCGCTGGGCGTCGGGGTGCCGTGCAACGCCGTGCGCCGCGCACGGGTGGTCCAAAGCCGTGTGGGGCGCGTGCTTGTGCCGGAAAAGCGTGCCGTGCAACGCCGTGCGCCGCGCACGGGTGGTCCAAAGCTTCCAAAATGGGGGTCTATGGTCGCGGAGGGGGCCGCCCCAGAGCGGTCTCGCTAGCATCCGGCCGGGTCGGCACCGCACCGCACCGCGGCACACCGGCCCGGGGGTACGGTCCGCGTCCCGCTGGGGGAGATCGGTGCCGACCTTCGGCCTCGCGCCGCCCGGACGGTCTACCCTGGGCTATCCGCGCCGCGTGCGTGCACTGGGCTGTGGCCCGCCCGGCCGACTCGACGGCCAGGCCCCGGCGCGTAAGCGTTCAGGGTCGCAGCCAGTAATCGTCGTGCACCAGCCGGTGAGAGATCGGCCGCGCGGACTGCCCGTCCGAGCGCGTAGTCAATCGGACGTCGGGCTTGGGCGAGCGGCCTGGCGAAAGCTCCGAGGGCAAAGTCCCCTGCCGGCTGCTGCCGGGGGTCCGTGCCCGACGGAGGTGCCCGGCGTCGGGACCGTGCGGTCCGGCTCTCCGCCCGTCGGCCCGTTCCGGAATGCCGGGCGCCGCCCTCAGTGGTCCAGCCGGCCGACCGCGTCGCGGGACAGGGCGGTGTGTGGCCGGCTCTCGACCCGCGGGGCATCGGCTCACCACCGTGCGGCGATCAAACCGCCCCGGCCGGCTGACCCGGCGCTCCACCGCCCCTTGTCCCAGACCCCACCCATGCCCCCTCCGGAGGTCATGCCCGTGTCCCAGCCCCCGTTCCTGCGTGTCGGCATCGCCGGCCGCCGTGGCGCCAGCACCGCCGCAGGCCTCGCCGCCGCGGGCGCCCGCGTCACCGCCCTCTGCGAACTCGACTCCACCGCGTTGGAGCACATGGGCCAGGCCCTCGGTGTTCCGCAAGAGCACCTGTTCACCCGCTTCGAGGACCTGCTGGCGGCGGACATCGACGCGGTCGTCGTCGGTACGCCTATGCACCTGCACGCCCCCCAGTGCGTGGCCGCGCTGGAGGCGGGCAAGCATGCCCTCTCCGAGGTCACCGCGGCGGTCTCGTTCACCCAGTGCGCCGAACTCCTGCGGGCCGCCCGCCGTGCTGCCCGGCAGGGTGTCGTCTACATGCTGGCCGAGAACTACTGCTACAGCCGGCAGAACGTGCTGGTGCGGGAACTGGTCCGCCAGGGGGCCTTCGGCGAGCCGTACTACGGCGAGGGCGAGTATCTGCACGATGTCAAGGCATTGCACCACAACCCCGACGGCTCGCCCACCTGGCGCGCGCGCTGGCAGGTCGGCGTTAACGGCTGCACCTATCCCACGCACAGCCTGGGCCCGGTCATGCAGTGGCTCGGGCACGAACGCATCGCCAGCGTGGTCTGCCTCGGCGCGGGCGTGCACACCGACCCCGAGCATGTCATCGAGGATAGCGTCGACCTGCTCTGCAAGCTCGAGTCGGGGCGCCTGGCGCGGGTGCGGCTGGACATGATGAGCAACCGCCCGCACGCGATGCGCAACTACACCCTGCAGGGCACCGCGGGCTGCTACGAGTCAGCCCGCGCCGCGGACGAGCACGACCGCCTCTGGCTGCGGCGGCTCGGCGAGGAGCGCTGGCACGACCTGCGCGAACTGGACGGGGAACTGCCCGCCTGGTACCGCGAGGCGGCCGAGTCCGCGGCGCGCACTGGCCACGGCGGCGGTGACTTCTTCGTCGCGCGGGACTTCGCGCGCGCCTGCCGCGGGGAGATCGCGGTGCCCATCCCGATTGAAGACGCGCTGCAGTGGACCATGGCCGGCCTTTGCTCCCAGGAGTCCATCTCCCGTGGCGGCATGCCGGTGGCGGTGCCGCCCCTGGCCGCGCTGCACGTGGGGGAGGGCGCCCCAGCGGCCGCCAGCAGCGTGGCGGCCCGGCCGGAACCGCCCGCCCCGCCGCGCGGCCCGCAGCTCGTCATGCGGGCGCCCGCCTCGCTCCCGCTGCCTGAGGTGCCCGTTCCCAAGGGTTACGCCGTTCGGCGCGCGGGCCTGGGGGAGGCCGCGGCCGTCGCGCGCTGCATGGCGCTGGGGTTTGGCGACGCGTGGGACGCCGCGCGGGTGCGGCGCGACCTGCTGGAAGCCCCGGACGTCCAGGCCACCTTCGTGGCCGTGGACGAGGCGACCGGGCGGGTCGTGGCCTGCGCCTCGCACCGTGAGGTGCCCGAGCGCTTCCCCGGCGCCACCTACATCCACTACGTCGCCGCCGACCCCGCCCACGCGGGCCGGCGCCTCGGGGCGGTGGTGTCCGCCGCGGTGATTGCCTTCGGCCGTGCCGCCGGTCCCCGCGACGCGGTGCTGGAGACGGACGACCACCGGCTGCCCGCCGTCGCGACCTACCTCGGTCTGGGATTCGCGCCGGAATACCGTCACCCGGGGCACCCGGAGCGCTGGGCGGCGGTATTCCGGCAGCTCGCGGCGCCGGGCCGACGGGGCGGTGTGCCCGCCGCGCCGGCAGGGGGCTAGAACGGGGGCCGGGGGGGAGCAATCCGCGGGGACGGCACGCCGTGGGCGAGGGACGCCGCGCCCGCCAGGCCGTGCCGGCGGGCAGGGTGGGAGGGTTCGGGGAAGGCGCTGCGCCGTGTTCGCGGGGCCGATGGCAAACACCCTGGACGCGGTGGCGCCGTGCGTCCGTGGGTTGGGAGGCGGACCCGCGCGGGGGTGAGGGCGCGTGCGGGTGCTGCCCAGGCCGTACCCACCGGCGGCTGGCTGGTGCGGCAGCGGACGGCGTCGCCAAGCCGAACGCTTGCACGGGTGACGTGCCGAGGGCGGGCGGCGCGCAGCCCCACGGGCGGTGCGGTGGCCGGTGGGCAGGGGCGGGGGCGCAGCCGGGGGAAAGCGGCGCCCGCGGGACGGTGTCGCGGGGCCGTTGGCGGGAGCGGGGGATGCGCTCCGCGTGACGCCACTCGGGGATCGGGGACGGGCGCGCGCCGCGTCGGCGGCAAGCGTCGCGGTGCCGGTGTGGCTGGCGAGGGCGCGGCGGCTGCGCGGGGGGGCCATGCCAGGAGGCGATTGGCGCGCACAGCGCCGAGGGCCGCCGGCGCAGGGATGCCCCCCCGAGGGCCGGCTGGCGGGGGCGGGGAGCGGCCGCGTCATGTAACCTGCATCTCGGTGCGCCGAGACGAAGCCGACCGATGCGAGCGGGTGGGATTCCCGCCGCCGAAGGCCCAGCCAGCCACGGCGAAGCGAGTCTTGCGTGGACGGCCGCGAGGCCGGCGACGAAGCGTGGACAGCGCGACGACCAGGCCGTAGCCCGCGAGGGCGAAGGGATTGAGCCTCGATACGGGATTGTCCGAGGGCCGACAGGGTCGAGATCCTGGAAGGCAAGAAGTAGGCGTTCGGACTGGCGAGAGCGCCGGAGACCTCGGCGGGGTCGGAGACCACG
>JAJZZC010000003.1:69575-74697 GCA_021797775.1 Bacillota bacterium | reverse complement strand
TCACGCCGCCCGGCGCGCACCCCACCCTCCGCGTCCCCGCCCGCGCCAAAGCCCCGACCACCGCGCCCCTCCGGACGCGGTCCCCGGTCAGGCCGCCCGGCCGCGCCAGCGGGCGCGGGCACTGGCCGGCGCCCCGCGCCCGCGCCACCCCACCAGCGCCCCCCCGTGCCGCCCTCCGCGTCTGAACGGGCGCCAAAGCCCCCACCGGCACCGCTCGCCGGGCCCCGCCCCGCCCGCCGCCGACCGGCTGCGCGGGCCCCCCCGCCGGGACGCCGGGCTCCGGCCCGCCCACCTCCAGCGGAGCCGCGCAGCCGGCCGCTCTTCCCTTCTGTCTCCCCGCCGTGCCATCCCTCTCCCGCCACCCAATCCCCTCCTCCGCCTCGGACCCGTGCCCACGCCTCCGCCGTCAAGACCCGCCCGCGCGGCGGAGCGCGGCGATGTAAAACCCCTCGGTCCCGTGGCGATGGGGCCAGAGCTGCAGCGTGGCGCCGCCGGGGCCCGCATCGGTGCGCAGGCCCTCGGGCAGCCGGCCGCGCAGGTCCTCACCGGCGAACGCGGGCTGGCGGGCGAGGAACGCCGCCACCACATCGTCGTTTTCCTCGGGCTCCGTCGTGCAAGTACTGTACACGAGGCGGCCGCCGGGCCGGACGCAGCGAGCGGCGGCGTCCAGGAGTTCGGATTGCAGTCCGGCCAGTGCGGGCAGGTCGGCTTCGCGCTTTCGCCAGCGCGCATCCGCGCGTCCGGCCAGGGCGCCGAGGCCCGAGCAGGGCAGGTCGGCCACCACCACGTCGCAAGCATCGGCGTAGAGGGTGGGCAGTTCGCGCGCATCCCCGACGCGCACCGACAGCGAGGCGAGGCCCAGCCGGGCCGCCGCCTGGCGCACCCGCGCCGCCCCCGCGGGACTCCTGTCGTTGGCGACCACTTGCCCCTGATCTCCTATCCACTCGGCGAGGTGGGTGGCCTTGCCCCCGGGGGCCGCCGCCACGTCCAGGCAGCGGTCCCCGGGGGCGGGAGCGGCCACGTGCGCCACCAGCATGGACGCCTCACCCTGGACCGTGCAGCGACCCTGGCGCAGGGCATCGAGGTCGCCCGGCACCACGCCGTGCGGCAAGCGGACGGCTTCGGGAAGCCAACGGCCGGGCTCGGCCGCCACCCCGTCCGCCTCCAGCCCCGCCAGCAGGTCCGCGCCGCTGACGCGCAGGCGGTTGGCACGCAGGGTCACGACCGGGGGCGCATTGTCCGCGCAGAGAAGGGCCTGGGCCTCCTCGGGGCCGAGCCGCGCTGTCCAACGCCGCACGATCCAGTCCGGGTGGGTGGCGGCCACATCCAGCGACCCGGCCGGTTGCCGCGCGCCCGGTGACCCCGCCGCTCGGCGCAGGATCGCGTTCACCAGTCCAGCGGCGCCCGCGTTCGCCGCCTGCCGAGCGAGCGCGACGCTGGCGTCCACAGCGGCGTGGTCCGGCACGCGGTCCAGGTGCCGCAACTGGTAGAGGCCCAGCCGCAGCGCCGCACGCACGGCCGGTTCCAAACGCTCCAGGGGCTGGCGGCTCAGCGGGGCAAGTTCAGCGTCCAGGGCGCCGCGCAAGCGGGTTACCCCATACACAAGTTCTGTCGCCAACGCACGGTCGCGCGGGTCGCCCAAGCGCGGCAACTCGTGTCCCAGGGCAGGGCCGGCACGGGCACCCCGCTCAATGGACAAGAGGGCTTTCAGGGCCGCCGCGCGCGCCGGACCCGGCTCATTCAAGGGCCTGCCCCGCTGCCAACGGGTGGCCGCGCAGGTAGTCCGCCACGCCGAGCGCCCGCCCCCCCGGCGCCTGCAGTTCCACGATGCGCACCAAGCCCGTCCCGGTCTGCACCACCAAGGTGTCGCCGGAGGCGACCACCGTTCCGGGCTCGCCGTTCCCTTCCTGGGAATCAACCTCCAGACGCAGGAGCTTGATGCCGCCCGCGGTACGCAGCCCGGGCCGTGGTGCCAGGGCCCGGGCCCGTTGGACGAGGACGTCCGCGCCCAGGGTCCAGTCGACGACCTCCTCCTCCGGGGCGATCTTCGGCGCGTAGGTGGCCAGGGCGGGGTCCTGCGGGGTTTCGCGGGCGGTGCCCACGGCCAGGTCGCGCAGCACGCGCAGCAGCAACGCGCCACCCTCCGCGGCCAGGCGCGCACCCAGTTCCTCGCCGTTCTCCCCAGGCTGCACCGCGACCTCCACCTGCCCCAGAACGTCTCCGGCATCCACCTCGCGACTCATGCGCAACACGGTGACGCCGGTCTGCGTATCGCCGTGCCAGAGCGCCCGCCGGATCGGGTCCGGACCCCGGTGCCGCGGCAGGAGCGACGGGTGGACGTTCACCGGACCGAGCCGCGGCAACGCGAGAACCCGGTCCGGCACAATCTGCCCGTACGCCGCCGTGACCAACACGTCCGGCGCCATCTCGGACAGCGCCGCCGCCAAGTCGCGGTCCCGGGCCGAATCCGGCGTGAGCACGCGCAGGTCGGCGGCCAACGCCGCACGCTTGACGGGTGTGGCCTGCGCGACCAAGCCCCGCCCCGCGGGCCGGTCCGGGCGGGTCACGACCGCCAACGGCACGACCTCGGCATCGAGCAGGGCGCGCAGCACGGTGACGCCGAAGCCGGAGCTGCCCATGAAGACGACCTTGAGCTTGGTTTCGGGGCCGGCGCGGGTCACGCGGGTCGCGCGGTCCGTGAAGAGGATGCCGTCGAGGTGGTCGACCTCATGTTGCAGCACGCGGGCGAAATAGCCCGCCGCGTCCAGCCACACCTCGCGGCCGTCGGGGTCCATGGCGCGCACACGCACCCGCTCTGCACGCTCGACCACCCCGACCAGGTCGGGAATCGAGAGGCAGCCCTCCACCGGTTCGGTCTGCCGGCCCTCGGCCTGGACGATCTCGGGATTGACCAGGGAACAGTGGCGGTCTCCAGCGTCCACCACCACCAGACGCTGGCCGACACCGACCTGCGGCGCGGCGAGGCCCACGCCGTTGTTGCGATACATCGTGACCCGCATCCGCTGCAGCAAATCGCGCACACGCCGGTTGACGTGACGCACCGCCCTGGCCTTCTCCCGCAGGATGGCGCCGTCCGGGGCATCGACGGTGACCACGCGCATCGGTTCGCCGCGGGCCTGGTCTGCCCGTCGCTGCCACGCGGCCAGCTGGTCCTTGTCCAATGCGGCCTCCCCCCGGTGCGGCCCGCCGCACGACTTCGCATTCTACTCTACGGCCGCAGCGCGGCGCTTCAGAGAAGTCGCGCCGACGAGGCGCGGCAGGCGCGCGAACCCATGAGCCCCGGATGGCGGCGCGGCGGGGGCGCCACCGAGCCTGAGACAGATGACCGCTGGCGCGCCGCCTGCGGCGCCGTGGGCCAAAGCCGTGCCCCATGCGGCATCCCCCCGCGCGCAGACCCGCCGCCTTGGCGTGCAGCCGGGGGCACGAGGTTTGCCGGGCATGCGGCGCAGGTGTGCTCCGGGGCCGGGCGAAGTAGCCCCCTGGTGCCGCGGGCGGACGGTGGCGGCCTGCGCGCCGGAGGGCCGGCCGCCCGTGGGGCGGCACGCGACACATCCACGGCCCGCGTGGGCGCACGGCCGGGCCGGGCTCTGCAGACGCGCACACCCGCGCTCACAGAGGAGGGACCCCAGGATGCCGAATGCACCCGCCGCGATCCAGACGCCCGATGCGGCCGGGCCGGACGTGGCGGCAGCTGCCGCCGCCTTTCACCGCAGCCCCGTGCGCGGGCGCGTGGCGCGGGCGAGCGGCGAGGCCTTCGCGCAATCCGTCGCCGCCTACCTGCCGCCGCCCGGTACCCTCGCGGTCTGGTACCTCGGGCAGGAATCGGTGGTCTGGAAGATCGCCGGCCCCGACGGCACGGCCAGCACGATCTGGATCGACCCCTACCTCAGTGCCAACCCGGCGCGGCGCTACCCGCCCTTGTGTGCGCCCGAGGAGGTGCGCGCCGCGGATGTCGTGCTGATCAGCCACGAGCATCTCGACCACCTGGACCCCTTCTCCTGCGCGGGCATTGCCCGCTCCTGCCCCTCAGCCGTCTTCGTCGCGCCGCCGGTCTGCCGCCCGTTGCTGCTGGACGCCGGCGTCCCGGCCGAGCGCGTGCGCACACCGCGAACGGGCGAGCCGCTGGGGCTCGGCCCCTGGGAGATCGTCTCCGTCCCCTGCGCCCACGAAGAGGTCGACTTCGACCCCGGGCGTGGGCACCGCTGGACCGGTTACGTGGCCACGGCCCACGGCTTAGCCTGCTACCACGCCGGAGACAGCGTCGCCTGCGACGAACTCCTGGCCGCCCTGCGTCCCTGGATCGGACGCCTGCACCTGGCCATGTTACCGATCAACGGCCGCGACTACTTCCGGCGCCGCGAGAACTGCCTGGGCAACTTTACGTTCCGCGAGGCCGCCGAAATCGCCGCGCGCCTGGACGCCAGCCTGACCGTGCCCATGCACTACGACCTCTTCCACGGTTATAACGACGAGCGCCCCGCCCACTTCGTCGACTATGTGTACGACAAGACCCCGTACCTGCCCATCGCCGTGATGGCGCCCGGCCAGCGGCTGCTGGTGGGCGGGCAGCCGCGGACCTGAGAGAGGCCACGGCAGCGCGGGCCCTGACGGCATCGCTCTTGCTTGGCGCGGCGGCCGGTCCGTGCTGGCGGTTGGAGGGAACGGGCGGGGTGCGGCGACAGCCCGCTCCAGCCGCTTCGGGGCGGTCAGGGGCACCGTTGCGGGCGTCCGCGCGCCTGCGGGCAGGTCCCGGCCGGGCCCCCCGGGCCCTGCAGCGGAAACGCACGGGGCGCACGCTCGGGCCGGGTGCAGCGGCCCCGGGCCCCTCGCTGGAATGACACGGACCTTGGGGTTGGCGCGCCGCCGGGTGCATCCCAAAGCTGGGTGGATGCCGATGGAGGACGCCCGGGACGCTGGCGCGGCGCCCCGGGCAGGCCGCGCCGGCCGTACGCCCGCGCTCGCCGCGGCGGCTGCCGCCGCGCGTCGTCGCCGACCCCGAGGGGCACGCCGTCTGCACCCAGGCGCGTAGCGCGCCAACTCACCACCCGATCTGCCACGGGCCGGCGGCTGTCACCAGCAGGGCATCCTGCCCCCGGGTCGG
>JAJZZC010000003.1:0-69565 GCA_021797775.1 Bacillota bacterium | reverse complement strand
TCTGCCACGGGCCGGCGGCGCCGAGCGCCCCCCTGTGCTGGGAGGCACCCGGCGCCGCCGGCCTGTCGGCGGCTGTCACCAGCAGGGCATCCTGCCCCCGGGGGGAGGCGTGTGGCTTCCGGGGGGATGACCAGGCAGCCGGGGGCCGGAGGGCACGCGCGCCCCTCGTGGGTAGCCGACTACGCCATGATGGTCGCCGGTTCCGCCGTGATGTCCTTCGGGATCTCCGCCCTCATCATCCCCAACCGTCTCGCCGATGGTGGGCTGACCGGCGTCGCCATCGTCCTGCACTATCTGACGGGCCTGGGCGTCGGTCCGCTCTACGCGGCCCTGAACGCCCCACTGCTGCTCTGGGCCTGGCGGACGCAGGGGACACGCTTCGTGTGGCGCACCCTGGTCGGCGTCGCCCTGGTCGCCCTCGGGACGACCGCCTGCGCGCACCTCGCGCCTCCGGTGCGGGACCGGCTGCTGGCGGCGCTCTATGGCGGGCTCTGCGTCGGCGTGGGGGTCGGCCTGGTCCTGCGCGCCGGCGGGAGCACCGGCGGGACGGACATCCTGGCGCGGCACATGGATATGGTTCACGGCTGGGCTTACGGACGTACGATGGTGCTGGTTGACCTCGGCGTCCTGACGGCCGTGGGCCTGCTGGTCGGGCTGCCGGCGGCCATGTACGCCTGGATCGGCACGCACGTCGCCGGCGCGGCCACCTCCTACCTCGTGGAGGGGAGCCGCCGGGGGCGGCTGGCGGTGGTGGTCACCCGGCGTCCCACCGCCATCGCCCTGCGTGTGGCGCAGGAACTGCGGCGTGGGGCGACGCTCCTGCCCGGCACTGGGACGTATACGGGCGCGGAGCGCCCCGTGCTCATGGCCGCCGTGAGCGAGCGCCAGGTGGTCAGATTGCGGGCCCTGGTCGCCGAAGAGGATCCGGGGGCCTTCGTCATCCTGCTGCCCGCGGCAGAGGTCCGCGGGGAGGGCTTTACGGGCCTTTCCCCCCACGTTCGGGAGTGACCGGCGGGCCCCGCGCCGACCACGCTGTCAGGGGTGCGCCGGCCTCTTCCCGAACGCAGCCACCTGGTGCTTTGACGGCGGTGCGAGCCATATTTTGTGGCGCCTCTCGCCCCTTCTGAGTCCGGTGCGCCACCGCCGACCACGGGGTGTGGGCCCGAGGCTCGGCGACGCAGGGCGGCGGAGTGCGGTGACCAGGGCAACCGCGCCCCCCACTACGCGCCGAGGACCCTGCCCGTTGCAGCCAGACCGGGGCCGGCTTGCTGGATGGAGCGGAGAATCGGTGGCCACCCCCGGGCGACCACATCCGGTGCGGGGTGCGGCCTGCGGCCTAGGCGCACGCCGCCCTGCGGGGGGACGGGGCTGGACAAAGGCACCTGCGCCCGGTGAAGGCAGCCGGCCGGTGCGTGTGCTGCCCGTGTGCAGGGCGCGCCGTGCCGGTAACGCAGGCGCCGACGGCCAACCGGCCGCTCTGCCGGGTAGGCCGTTCCAGAACCGCCTGCAGGATCCAGAGGTGGCGGCTGGCGGGGAGACGCGGCAAGCGGAACTCAAGCAGGCGCTCCCCCGCCACCCCCTCACCCGCGGCCCAGCACGGCCTCGGGCCGCCCGAACCGGACGAGCCGCCCCTCGGCGAGCAGCGCCACGAGGTCGGCCCGACGCGCCAGATCCCACTGGTGGGTAATCAGCAGCACCGTGCGCCGCCCGCGCAGATCGAGGATGTCGCGGAAGACCTCCCGCTGCATCGCGGGGTCGAGCCCGGAAAGTACCTCGTCCAGGACAAGCACGCGCCCGCCCTGCAGGAAGCCGCGGGCCAGGCCCAGCCGCTGCCGTTGACCACCGGAGAGGTTGGCCGCGCCCTCGGCAAGGCGCAGGCTCAGCGCGGGGGGCGCATCGCCGGTGGCACCCGCGCTTCCCCCGCTGCGCGCGGCGGCTTGATCCCGACCCTGGGCGGATCCGAGGAAGTCAGCGGCGTGGGCATGCGCAAGCGCCTGCCACACATCGGCGGCCGGGGCGCCGGGGCGGGCGACCAGCAGGTTCTCCCACAACGTGTCGCGCAAGAAGATCGGGTCCTGGGGCACGTGGGCGACCGCGCTGCGCAGCGCCCGCAGGTCGTAAGCGCGGGCGTCGACCCCATCGAAGAGCACCGCGCCGCCATCGGGGTCGATGTGGCGCGGCACTAGCGCGCCCAGCGTGCTCTTGCCCGCGCCGCTCCCACCCACGACGGCGCAGAGCGCACCGGCGGGTATGGTGAAGCGCACCTCGCGCAGGATGGCCCGGCCGTCGTCGCCTCGCACCGTCACGCCTTGAAAGCTCACCTCGCCGCGCAGGGAGGCCGTTCCGTGCCCCCGTCGGGGCGCCGGCACGTCGACCGGTCTGTCCAGCAGGGCGTAGACGCGGTCGGCCACCACCGCGACGCGCTGGGCCCCGATAGGCAGGTGCATCAGGCGCCGCACGGGGCCCTCCAGACCGCGCACGTACTCCATGAAGGCCAGCAGTGCGCCCACGCTCATGCGGCCCCGCAGCACGGCCAGGCCGCCAAGCCCGAAGAGTAGCACGGCCAGGCCCTGGTGGGCCGCCACGTCCAACAGCCCGCCCACGCGCTCGACGAGGAAGACGCGTACGCGCAGCGGCAGGCGGCGCCACAGCAGGTCGCGGACATCCGTGACGTCGTCCCGCGCGTCGACCCGATGGAGCATGGCCGGCAACCCGACCACGCGGTCGTTGACGACGCCCTGGGCCTCCACGTCGTAGAGCGTCAGCCCGGTCAGCGCACGGCGCAGTGGCCGTACCGTGACCACCGGATACAGGGGGGACAGCGTCAGCGCCGGCAGGACCATCAGCAGGAGCCGGCCGTTGAGCTGCGCCAGCAGGGCCAGGCTGGCCGGCAGGCGGTAGAGGCTGGAGGTCACAGAGTGCAACAGGCTGAGGTAGCCGTCCCCGACCTCAGGGCCGAACTGCTGGATGGCGGCCACGAGCTCGCCGCTGCTCTCCCGGCGCAGCGCGCGCAGGGACAGCCGCCGCAAGTGGGCGTAGATGCGCGTGCGCAGCCGGATGGAGAACCGCTCGGAGCCCTGCATGTGGCAGTAGTGGGCCGCGCTGGCCGCCAGCCAGTGGGCGGTGGCGGCGGCGACGTAGAGGGCCAGGATGCGGGGCAGCAGTTGCACACTACGGCCGAGGAGCACGCGGTTGATCAACTGCTGGTGGAGCCAGGGCTCGGCGAGCTCCGCGGAGATGGCGGCCACCGACGCAAGGATCATCCCGAGCACCCACGGCCAGAGTGGAAGGAAGTGCCAGGACACGCGCAGGAGCACCCGCAGGGCGCGGAAGAACCGCCGCCCGCGCGAGCGTCTGGCACGGGCGGCCACGGCCCGCAGGGAGGGGCGCCGAGGCGCAGAGCGGCTTGGCGTGGCGATCGGCCGGCACCCCCCCGCCGTGGCTGCCGTCCGAGCCCTATGCGGCGGGTGGGAGCGGTAGGCGCGGCGAGGGGCGCGGCGCCCGGAGGGGGGGCAGGGCTCCGTCATTCTCGATGAACCGCTCGGGCCCGAGGCGATTGCCGGCATGGCGTCTAATCGCGCCGGTCGTCGCCGGCCACGCCGGGCGCGACGGTGGATGCGGCCGGGGCACAGGGGATCCGAGCCCTTGCGCCACAGACGCGGGCGGATCGGCGCCCGACCAGCTGCGGGCACCGCGCCACCCCGCTCGCCGGGCGCTCCGGCCGAAGCCCCTCCGCCAGCACGGCGCCGCTCTAGCAGGATCCCCCGGACCCCGACCCGGCCGCTCCAGCGCCACCCCCGCCCCCCCTGGCCTCGGCCAGGGCGCGGCGCACCTCCGCCCGCACCAGCGCGCGCGGCAGCATGCCACCGGTCCGTCGCGCGACCTCCTGGACCAGGGGGCCCCAACTCGCCGGGCCGACGGGATCGCCCGCCGCGCGCCGCTCCGCCAGGGCCACGGCCAGCGCGGCGCGCAGTGCGTCGACGCCCGGGGCGGGGGGGTGTTCCCGCTTGAGGCCGCACCCCACCGGGCCCGGCACGAAGGGGTAGCGCGGCACGACGCCACCGAGGGCGCCAGCGGGCAGCGGAGGCGCCCCCGGCGAGGCGAAGGGCGCCAAGGCCTCGATGCACGCCCGCGCGTGGGCGCAGACCCCGGCCACGTCCACGCTTGCGGCAGCGGGGAGGTAGGGTTCCAGATAGCGAATGGCCGCGGCGAAGTGTTTGCGGGCGCCGCCCGCGCTGCCGCGCTGCACCTTGACGAAGGCGGCGGCAAAGAGGATCAGCCCCTGCAGGAGCGGGTCCGAGCCCCGCTCCCACCAGAGCGGCTCCAGGTCCTCGTGCGCCTCGAAGAAGCGGTCGGCGGCAAAGTCCGCCACGTAAGCGGCCAGGGCCGGCGGCCACACGGATGTCGTCTCTGGCGCGCGGAACACCCCCCCGGAGATCGCATCCCTGCAAACGTGGGCGGACCACGTCGCCATCTCCGCCCCGCCACCGGGGGTGCCGCGGCCCCGCGCCGGCGAGGCAGGGCACAGTGGCCCGGGCGCGGCTGTCGCATCCGACCGCGGCATCTATGGAGGGGAGCGCCACCCCCCGGCCATAGGTGCGCCGGAGCGGCGTGGCGCTCCGGCGGGACACCGCATGGCGGCACCAGGGTGGCGTCGCCGCGCGACGCACTCCGCTTGACCGGCGGGCGGGCTCCCCCAGAGGCTGGGCGGCTTGGCGCCGTCCCGCCCCCTCAGAACCACTCCAGCAGCAGCGGCGGCCGCCCCGTCACAAAGGCGGACGTGAGCACCCGGCGGGCGGCGGCACCAATCTCGGCACCGCGCAGCCGCACCGCATCCTCTGGGGTGATCGCCCCGCTGTAGATCTGGGCGAACGTGCGCTGGTCCATGGTCGCACAGTCCTCCGGCACGGCCCCCCCGCGCGCGGGCCGCGCCTCGGCCCGGCCCGCGGACCAGGTGACATCGAAGGGCCCGCGGTTCCAGGGCGCCTGCTCGTCCACCAGGCGCAGGCTGACGCGCCCCGTGGTGTCGCCATACGTCCGGGCGGCCAACGCAGCGGCGAGGTCGACGATGCGGAACATGCCCTCAGCCTGCCAACGCATCTCCAAGTCGCCCTGCTCGGGCACGGCCAGGTCCAGGCGCATGTCGGCCGGCATGTTCCATTGGACCTTCTCCGCCTGGGAATCGAAGTCCGCCAGCAGGCCGAACAGCCCGCGCAGCGCGGGCCCGTCCACGGCGAACAACTCCCGCACCTGGAGCACCTCGTCCCGCTTGACGGAGAGGATCGCGTAGCCGGCCGGCCCCTCCGGCCCATCCCAGACGTAGGCATAGGTGCGCTCCCCGCGCAGGTGCTCCCGCCAGAGGTCGGCGGGCCGCGCCGCCGCCCCCTGGTAGCGCGCGCGCATCACCTGCCGGTACACGCGATCCAGGTCCTCGGGCACGGCGTCGCCCTCCGGAGCACACTGCACGAAGCGGGCCATCCCCCTGGCGCCTTCGGCCAGCGGGGCCACCAGGGCCGGCTCGAACGCCGCCTCCACCCGCTGGAAGGCATACTCCCAGCCCATCCGGCGGTAGAAGGCATAGGAGAAGGGCGTGGTGATGGTCGAGATGGCGACGCCGCGCGCGCGCATATCGCCGATGAGGCCCGTCATCACCTGGGCCGTGTAGCCGCGGCGCCGCGCCTCCGGCAGGGCCACCACGCCCCCGACGCTCTCCATGGGCAGATCATCGGCGCCCCACCAGGTCTGATAGCGCTTGACATACGCGCCCGCCACGGCGCGGCCACCGACGAAGTAGCCCCGTGCACCGTCGTCCGTTACCTGCTCGGCCGCGTGCGGCCCGGGTTCCGGGCGCCGTGCGGCCCCGGCGTGCAGCGTGCCGTGACCGGAGGCGTAGCCCCGGCGCTGCAGGTGCTCGAACGCCTCCCGGTCCTCGGGCCGTAGATGGCGGAACTCCCCTGGCGCGCGCTCCCGGGCACCCTGCGCTCGCTCGTCCGTCATGCCGTTCCCCCTTCGTCCCTGTTCCCGTAAACCCCCCATGCCGGCGGGGCCCGGCGCCACGCGGCATGAAAAAGGCGGGACCGACTCGCGCACCGCCGTCGGAGTAGGTCGCTGCGGGCGCCCCTACTACCGGTAGTGGCACCCGCGGCCTTTTTCGCAGGAGCATCCGGTGCGACACGCAGCAAACCGCCGGGACATCGGCGCTCGGGGCCGCGTCGTCCACGTACGGCCTGTTGAGCCCGAACGCGCCTGCAGCCTCTGCTGCAACTCCCCACGCAGGGCGCCGGTCTCGTTGCCCAAGGTCTCGACCGCTGCCACCTGCTCGGAGGCGAGGTCCCCGCAGACAGGCGGCGTGGTCGCCTTGCCGCGCGCCACCCGCGTCAATCCTTCCGCCAGACGCTTGAACGCCGTGCGCATCGTGGGGCCGAACAGGCCCACCTCCGTCTCCAGCCAACCCTCCTCGCCCTCTCGCCACGGGTCCGGTGGGCGCTCCTCGGCAGGCTCGGCGGGAAACCACTCGCATGGCACGCTGAGCACCCCGTCGGCCTCTAGGCCCTGCACCCGCCTACCCGCCCACGGCGCTCACCTCCTCCAGCGTTGCCCGCACCGCCATTATCGCTCTTGCCATCCGTCACATCTACTCACATCCACATCTTCGGCGCGACCGGTGCCGTGTTTAGGGTAGCTGCTTCAATCTCGCTACGGCTAAAGCCTACCCGTTACCCACAAGCACCTGACGGTTCACGCAGGCATCAAGGCGATGAAACGGGCAAGGGCAGAAGAGAGACAACGCAAGAGACGAAATGGGTGGGGTGTTGCACAGGAGGAGTGAACGGGACGTGTCGTGTGCGTGCCGACGGCGAAGCAAGGCACCGGGGGGCAGCAGAACGGGTCGGTGCGAGGGGGACGAACCGCGGGTCGTCGCGGCCACTACTCGCGGCCGTGCAGGATGCGCCACATGCGTACGTTTTCCTGGAGCCGTCGGAAGCCGCGCCACTGGACATCGACGCCCGGTTCGCTATCCCCGCGACGGCCGAGGTGGATGCGACAGTAGAGGGCCTGCCAGTCGTCGGGCGGGAGGAAGCAGGAGCACGGGGCGTCGGGGGTGACGTGCGCACCGTAATCCAGATGAGACAAGCGTCGTGGCGGCTGTCGGTGCGCGGGTAGGGTGACGGGGCTGCCCGACGGAACGGTCGGCCAGCCGCCCGCTCCGCCGGCGAGCACGGAGGGGACGTGGGAAAACGCCGCCACTCCGCCCGGCGGCGCCGCACCCTGGCGCGTCGCGCCGGAACTGCCGGCTCCGCCGGGACCGCCGTCGCAGCCGCCAGCGCGCGCGGCCGCGACCGCCTCCGCCGGATCCGGGGTGGAGCCGCTGGGTCTCTGGACAGCAGACCCGGGAAGTGGTGGTAGCGCGAAAACGCGACCTCCGGCGGGCGCGCCGGGGGCGCCCGCCCCGCCGCCATGCGGGAGGCCATCTCCGGGCATGGATCCGCTGGTGTCCCCTTCCGGCAACGGAGACGCCTGGGCCGCAGACGCCGGCAGGGCGCCCGGAGGTGCCGCCCTTTGGCACGGGCGGCACCCCGTGGACCCGCAACCGCCGCGGCCGGCCGTCCTGGCTGCCGACGCGACCGATGCGGACGGTGCGGCCGCCAGCGCCCCGAAAGGAACATCACCGTGGCTCGCGGCCGGCCGGTCGGCTCTGCAAACCCTGCGACAGGCGGCCGAAGGGGGCCTGCTGGCCGCCGCGCGGCTCACCAACGGCGGGTGGCGCGTGCTGCGCGACGCCGTGGAGAGGCCCCGGCCTGCGGTGCTGCCGTTGTCCGCACGGTTGGTGTCCCCTGCCGCATCGTCCGCGCGGCTGCTGGCGGTCTACATCCTCTCGGCCCTGCTCGTGCCTGCCGCGCTCACGGGTCCCCTGGGCGCGGTCGGGACCGCGCTGGCGACCGCCTTTGCCGCGGCCGTGGCCGTCGCCCTCGCCGTGCGCAACCGCTACGTCCACTGGCGGGAACTCGTCCTGCCTGCGCCTCAGCCTGCGCTGCTCGCGCCCTTCGTCGTGGCCGCCGCGCTGGTCGGGGGAATGGCGGCACGCCACACCCACGCGGCTCACGCGCTCGCGCTCTTGCCGCTCTACGCGGTGCTCCTGCCCGCCGCACAGGCCGCCCTCTGCTTCGGCCTGCTGCAGGCCCGTGCCGCCGAACTGCTACCTCCCCTACACGCCTCGGCACTCGCGCTAGGGGCGTGCCTGCTGGCCGGCGGTACCGCGGGTCCCCCCGCCTCGTCGGGGATCGTCACCCTGGTGGCTGCCGGCGTCCTGGCGACGGGTGCCCGCTCCGTCGGCGGCCCGGGCGCCGCTGCAGCCGTGCTGGCGGTCAGCCAGGCGATGGCGTGGTGGCCGTTAGCGGTGCACCCGTAGCCCACGTGTTGCCACACCGGGGCCAGTCAGCGGGGCGCGTCCGGTCCCGTCGGGATGGGTCACTCCGCCGGCATCCCCCATCCCGCTATCGGAATGTCCACCGAATGGCCGCGTGCCGCCGAGAGGCGCCCTGATTGGCGTCCGGGCACGCCCTTCGCCGATGCGCTCTCTGTCTGCACACGACCACGCACAACCCGGCCGGCGGGATCCGGCGGTCCAGACGGGACGGGGGCAGAACCAGGCCCGTCCGACCATTACCCGAGCGCGTGCAGGGCCTCCTCGACGCGCTCGACCCGGCGGCCGAGGATGAAGGGGATCTCCAGCCTGGTGTAGCGGCGGGCCTCAGCTTCGCGCAGCCGGCGGATCAGCGCGGTGAAACGCTCCGGGCGGTTGCACTCGAAATGGAGCAGCCACTCCCAGTCGCCAAGCCCGAAGGCCTGGACGTTGTTGGTCTGCACCTCCGGGAACTCGGCACCCATCATGCCGTGCTCCCGCAGGATGCGTGCGCGCTCGGCGTGCGGCAGCAGGTACCATTCCGGCGTGCGCACGAAGGGATAGAGACAGAGGTACCGCAAGGGCGGCTTCCCCAACTGAAAGCTGGCGTAGTGGTCACCCACGTACTCCGGCCGGTGCGCCACCCCGAGGAAGGCGTATGAGAGGTCACAGGCGCGGCCAAAGGCCGTGCGCCGCACCGCGGCGGTCACCGCCTGCACGCGCTCCACGTCCTCGGCCAGCAGCCAGATCGCGAGGTCGGCGTCGGGCCGCAGCCCGGCGACGGTATAGATCCCGCGCACGGCGACGTCCGCGTGCGCGGCCAGCGCCGCCTCCACTTCTACCGCGGCCGGGCGGATGCCGTCCCCCACCGCCAGCCAGCGTTCCGTGCGGCGGTAGACCAGGGTGTGGCTGAACTGCGTCTCGGGAACCGCGGGTCGCTCGCCATCGGGCATGTCCGTCGCCTGGCCCGTGCCGCATGGACCGACCGCTGACGCGGCCGTCCACCGTCCGCCGCCAAGCCTTCGCCCCTTTCCGCCTTCGATTCGCCCCACGCGCGGCGGCCGGAACGGGCCTGCGCCGCGCGTACCGGGAAAGACGCCCTGCGGCGGGGCCGCCCCGCCAAGCTGGCGCCCGGCCGCACGTCGAGCCCGATCCTGCCGGCGCTCCGCTGCCGCGGCCCGGGTGCGATCAGCCATGGCCCCGCGCCCGGTGCGGGCCAGAGCGCGCTCTCGCACCGCCACTGCCCGCCCACCGGCACGGGAACGGCTCGCGGCATGCAGCGGGGCACCTCGCTCCGGCCCGGGGGGACGCTGCGCCGCGTCGCTGCCTGCGGGCGAGCGACGCCCGCTCTGGCGGGCCGCGCACCCCGCTGCGCCCCGCGAATTGGGCAGAAAAGGCGCGCGCACCCATGTGCCCGGGGCGGCGGCGAGGCGCCGCCCCGGGGCCGGAAGCTCGGTACGCGCTGGCGCGCCACCCGCGGCGCCATGGTCCGCGCGGCACCCCGCGCACGGACGCCCACACCTGGACGGCCGGCCCCCTCCGCCGCCGTGCCCGCGGCGGGAAAAGCGGCCTCTGCCCTCCTTCAGCCCACCAGGCCCTCCATCTCCTCGACCAAGCGCACGAACACCCCGAGCGCCGCATCCACGGGCGCGGGCGAGGTCATGTCGACGCCGGCGCCGCGCAGGAGATCCACGGGATACCGGGAGGCCCCGCCGCGCAGGAAGTCCAGGTAGCGGCGCACCGCGGGCTCCCCCTCGCCGCGCACCGCTTCCGCCAGGGCCTCGGCCGCAGAGAAGCCTGTGGCGTACTTGTACACGTAGTAGGCGCGGTAGAAGTGCGGGATGCGCGCCCACTCCAGGTCGATCGCGGGGTCGACCTCGACTTCGGGGCCGTAGTACAACAGGTTCAGCTCGCGGTACAGCGACGAGAGGTTGTCAGCCGAGAGCGCCCCTCCCGCTTCGACCGTCTCGTGGATACGCTTCTCGAACTCGGCGAACATCACCTGGCGGAACACGGTGCCGCGGAACTCCTCGAGGTGGTGGTTGACCAGATAGGCACGCTCCGCCTTGTCGGTGGCGTGCGCCAGCAGGTGGCGCACCAGCAGAGCCTCGTTGACGGTGCTCGCCACCTCGGCCACGAAGATGGAGTGGCCGGCGTAGGGATAGGGCTGCGCCTCCTGCGCCAGTTCGCTGTGCAGGGCGTGGCCGAACTCGTGGGCGATGGTGAAGACGTGGTCCACGGTGCCCTGATAGTTCAGCAGCACAAACGGGTGGACACCGTACACACCCCAGGAATACGCGCCGCTCGTCTTGCCCTGGTTCTCGTAGACGTCGACCCAGCGCGCGGCCAGCGCCTCCTGGTAACGGTGCACGTAGTCCGCCCCCAGTGGGGCCAGCCCCGCGGCGACTGTGCGCACGGCCTCGGCGTAGGGGATGTGCCGTTCCGGCTGCGGCACAAGCGGCACATACAGGTCGTACATGTGCAGGCGGTCGAGCCCGAGCGCCCGGCGGCGCAGCCGCAGGTAGCGGTGCAGCGCGGGCAGGTGAGCGTGCACCGAAGCGATCAGGTTGTCGTAGACGGAGGCGGGGACGTTGTCGCCGTCCAGCGCCATGGCCAGGGACGACGGGTAGTGACGGGACTCGGCGTAGAACCAGTCGCGGCGCACCGAGGCCCCGAGGAGCGCGCCCAGCGTGTTGCGCTGTTTAGCGTAGGTGGCGTAGAGGGTTTCGAAGGCCTCGCGCCGCACGCGGCGGTCGTGGCTCTCCAGGAAGCGCACGTAGCGGCCCTTGGTCAGTTCGACCTCGCGCCCGTGCTCGTCTTGGATGCTCGGGAAGCGCAGGTCGGCGTCGTTGAGCATCCCGAAAACGGCCTCCGGGGCGCGGGCCACCTCTCCGGCGCGCGCCAGGAGTTCCTCCTGCTCGGCGGCGAGCACGTGGGGCTTCTGGCGCAGCAGGTTGTCGAGCTTGTGCCGGTAGACAACAAGATCGCCCGCGCCAGCAGGGGGCTCCGCGAGCCAGGCCCGCAGGTCAGGCTCCGGCAGCGCCAGCACCTCCGGCTCGAAGAACGCCCACTCGCTCTCGATCCGCGTGGCGAGGGTCGAGACGCGGTCCACCATCTCTTGATAGCGGCTCACGCGGCTGTCCTCGTCCTGGTGCATGTGCGCATAGGCGAACAGCCGCTCGATCAGCTGGCTGATCTCCTCCTGCGCGCGCAACGCCCCAAGCAGTATGACCGGTCCCTCGCCCAGGTGCCCGCGGACGGACGCGGCCGCACCCACGCGTGACTCCAGCTGGGCGAACCCGGCCGCCCAGGCCGCATCGTCCGGGAAGATGTCCTCCAGGCGCCACCGGTCGCCTTCGGCGATCTCGGCACGCGACGGGAGCGTGGCGGTGGCGCCGGCCGCTGCTCCCTCGGCGGAAGCCAAGGCCGGGGCCGGGGTGCGGGCGGCGGGCGGTGTCGCGGACATACGGGGCAAACCCCCTCTCTCGCGCGCCGAAGACGCGCCGGCTCTCGTTGGCGCGCGGGACGGGGTGAGTGTAGCAGAAGCGGGGGCGGCGGGCCGAGTCCGGCGCACTCGGCCTGCCCCGTTGGGCCCGGACGGCAGACACGCTCTGGCGGGCGCCATCCGTCGGCCTCCGCGAGAAGGGAGGATACATGGGGGCCGGGGCGGGTCACCCGGATACGGGGCCATGGCGTGCAGGCCATTGCGTCGCACGCCCCGTAGATAGGCGGCTCAAGGTGGTCGTTCCAATTTGTGTACTGCTCTATCCGCTCTATCCGCAGCAACATCACCCCTCGCTTCTGCCCTCGACGGACTCTTCGGGTGCGTCGGCGTCCGCGCGCTCGGATGGTGGGCTAGACGCCATGCCGACCTGCAACGTCAGCAGCAAAATCGGGTTCAGCCCCAGCCGTACGGAGAGGCTCTGCGCAAATTCTCGAGCGTAAGGCCATAGCAGCCACGTGGCCTGCCGCTTGACAAAATCTTTTAGCAACTCACCCTGCAGGCCTTCTGGACCCTGCACGTCACCGACGACGTCAAAGCGAATAAAGAACACCAGCGACGCCGACTGGCGGTCACCAACGGTCACTGAGAGACGAGCTTCACACCGATTCTCTCGCAAATCCCCGCAGCTTACACGAGCAAGCAACGGACCAGCCAGAGGTTGATCAGACGGATGGTTGCTCAACCTCATGGCCTCTACGCTGTCAAAATGGACTTCAAGCAGCCGGCAGGGATGCGGGACGAGTCGTGGCCCGGCTTGTGCCAACAGACTGACCTCTGGTAAGACACGCGGACCCCATGACCCTACTTGTCACGACGTTTGTCAAAAGAGGATGCCACTAGTGTGGCAAATCGCTGTGCTCGGTACCGTGACGCCCCAGGCCTCGCTCGGTATCGCTTGGGTCAAAACCATGTCGCAGCAAGTGACGCCGACCAAGGTGGGAAAGCCATCTGGTGCTCGGTACCCACGCCCTCTTGGCGTCCGGATCTCGCACCCGCTACCCAGACCGAGCACCGCCGGCCCGCCCGGGCTCTCCACCATCGTCCGCTCAGCGATCTCCTAGCATTTGGTCAGTGGCATCATCCTGGCACCTCACCCCTCCGCCAGCCAGCGGCGCGCCGTCGCGATCATGTGGGGCAGGGCGACCTCCGGCTCGGCGATCTCCGGCTCCCAATACTTCTCCCACTCCAGGGTGACCCACCCGGCGTAGCCCTCGGCACGCAGCAGGCGCAGGCACTCGGGGAGCGGCACCTCGCCCTCACCCAGGAGCACCGCCCGCCAGCGCCCCGAGGGGTCACGGGCCGCATCCTTGAAATGTACGTGCCGCACCCGCGGCCCGATCAGGTCCCAGACTGCGCGCGGGGTCTCCCCCATGCGCGTGGGGTGCAGCACGTCCCAGAGGGCCTGCACGTGCCGCGAGCGCACGCGGCCGAGGACGTCCGCGGCCACGCGCGCCGACGACAGCCCGTCGTGCGTCTCGACGACGATCGTGAGGCCGAGTTCTCCGGCCCGGGGCGCCATGCGGTCGAGCGACTCGGCGATGTAGGCGCAGGCCACGTCCCGCCCCACGCCCTCGGGCAGATCCCCCCCGTAGGTGCGGCCGGCATCCTGCGTCAGGGGCCGCGGGAACCCGCCCCCGTACGCCCGCACCATGGGGGCACCAACGTCAGCGGCGAGCTGCAGCATGCCACGCAGGTCCTCCTCCTGCGCCGCGCGCACCGCGGGGTTCGGGTGGGAGAACGCGGAGGAGGCGCCGATGGCCACGACCGGCAGCCCCGTCTCCCGCGACAGCCGGCGGATCTCGGCACGGTCCTCGGCGGGCAAGGCCGGCGTGATGGGCTTGCCGCCCAGGCAGCGGAACTCCACGCCCTCGTAGCCGAGGCGCGCCGCCTCGGCGAACACCCGCGGGATCGTCCAGTTCGGGCAGCCGAGCGTCGTCAGACAGAGCCGCATCGGTGATCCCTGGCGACACGGACGCGCAACGATCGGCCACCGGCCTACCGCGCCGTCCGCCCCACCAGGCCTTCGCCCCTTTCGGCCTCGATTTGCGCTTGGGGGGCAAGGCCGCGCAGCCCACGGGCGCTCGCGCCGGCCCGCGCGCGTCCCCGGACGCATCGGCGGGTGCAGCGGGCCATGTGTCGTGCAGGGTACACCGGCAGGGCCGGGTTACCTGCCGGGGCGAGCGCCTTCACAGGGTGGCGTCATTCCGGCGGGGGGCCTTCGCCCAGATGGCGCCACGAGCGGGGGTGACTTCGGAGCGGTACGCCGTTCCGCTCGCGCCTGCCACCGCTTGCCGCGCACAGGTTCGGCGCCTCGATGCCGCCGCTGCACCCGTGGGGTCACGGGGGCACTGACGGCCGTACGCGCCGAATTCGGCCTGCGCCCGCAATCGCCTGTGGCACAAGCGATTCGCCCAGAAGGACGCGGCCCTGAGCGCCTTCACAGGGTGGCGTTCTGGAGGGGGGCCCTGGCCGGGACGCCGCCGCGCCGAGCGGCAGCCGCGTACCCCGCCAGCGCGCCAATAGCTCGCGCCGCTGCCGGAGGAGATCGCCGTACAGAATGGCCGTCGCCAGGGGGTCGCGGTAGGCGAGCAGCGCCTGGGCGTGGCGCGCGCAGAACCCGCCCGTTTCCCGGAGGCGCTCGCGGAGGGGCACCTCCACCACGCGCTCATACAGCGCGGCCTGGAAGAACCGGTCCTACGCCTGGGTGGCGCAGTGGCAGACCGCGCAGCCCGGATCGGCCATGAAGGCGCGCAGGTCGTCGAAGGTGGCGGTCGTGTCGACCGTCGTTGCGCTCGCCTCCCTCCGAGCCCTGCGGCCCGCCTGTGTCCACCCACCGTCGCCTCCGCCCGCGGCCTAACAGGGGAACCGACGCGAGACCGCGGCCCAGGCGGGCCGCCCCGTGGCGCGGCGGCCCGCCCCAGTTGGGGAGGCGGCCTCACAGAGAGGACCCCGTATCCCGCCGGCGGCCCGTTCAGCGCCCCTCCCCAACGGTTGCTCCCGGGGTCCGCGCGCAGCCCCAAGGCGCGCATGGGGAGGCGTGCGAATCGTATCGCGTGGGACCCAGCCTGGGGTCTGGCCAAACGGCGCGGGGACCGAAGGCGAGAACAGGCGCCGCCCGCGCGGGGCGCCCGGTTGGTTTGCGTCGCGTGCCGCCAACTGCGCGTCCCCACGACCCTATCCGGCAGCGTGGTCGGCGCGCTGCACCACCGGCTGCGGTCCGCGAGAGAACCCGCATCTCGCCGTCTCCGGCGGGCGTCGCCGCGCGCAAGGACCCCACGCCGCGGGCGGGTGAGGTTGCCGCCGGGACCGGGCCCCTGGCGCCGAGGCGACCGGCCACCCCTTTGCGAGAGAGTTCGGTTGTCAGCATCCGCTGAAGTGCGTGCCGCGCCACTAGATCACGTGTGTGACCGGCGCGCCGTGGTGCGCCCCGGTGCGCACCACGGCGCGCTAAGCCGCATAGACCGGGGCCAGCCTTGACAGGACAGGGCGGAAGGGGCGCGAAGCGCATGCGCATGGAGTTGCCCGGGTCCGCGCAAACGGCTGTGCCGGTACGGCGGTCTTGGCCCTGTTATCTGGTGCCTTTCTTCCTGGCGTTGGGACCTGGGGTCATCGGCCTTTGTGCCGATAACGACGCCGGCGGCATGCTCTCCTACGTCGTGACCGGTGCGAGCCACGGCCTCCTCTGGCTCCTGCCGGCCCTGGTGTTGCTAGGCTTCCCAACCTTCGGCGTTCAGGCGGTCGCGTTGCGCGTGGCGGAAGCAACCCGCCGACCATACAGCAAGGTGCTGCTGGCCGGAGTCGGCCTCCCCCTGGCCCGGATGGAAGCCTTCGCTCTGTACGCCCTCAACGCCCTGATCCTGGCGACCGAATTCGTGGGCATGGGACTGGCCCTCTCTTTGGCCGGTGTGTCGCGGCCACTGTCGGCTATCTTGACATTCTGCCTCGTCGTGGCCTTGACCACTGCCCGGGTGTATCCCCACATCGAGCAGCTTCTGCTCCGCATCGCCCTGGTCACCCTAGCGTTCATCCCTGCCCTGCTATGGGTTCACCACCGTGCCGGGGGGTGGGCGTCGGCGTTTGCCGCCCACGTCCCCAACGCGTGGTTCCTGCTGCTCGCGCTGTCCGGCAACACGCTGGCCCCGTGGATGATCTACTGGCAGCAGAACGCGGTCTGGGCCGGCGAGCCGCGCGCCCCGCGCCAGCGCCGCTGGGACCTGCTCACCGGCCAGATCGCCATGATCGTCATGGCCTCCGCTGTGTTGCTGCTTGGGGCGCTCACGCCAGGGCGGGCCTCGGCTTGGGCCTCACCCGTGGCATGGATCGCCCGCGACGGGGGAGGCACAGCCGGAGCCCTCTTCGCGGTGGGTCTGTTCGCCGCCGGCCTCCTGGCGGCCTGCACCATCTCGCTGGCGTCCCTGTGGACCCTGCGCGAAGCCCTGGGCGCCGGCGCGCCGAGCCCGGAGGAAGCCCCTAACCGTGGCGGTTGGAGAGCTGTTCACCTGGCCACCCTTGCGGTGGCGGCGGCCGGGGCGCTGTGGCCAGGAGTGGCCGCCGGTACCTTGGCGCTGTGGGCTCAAGCCTTGGGGGCCGTGTGGATGCCCGTCAGTCTCGTCCTGCTGGGGCTCGTGGCCCGCAGCAAGCACCTGATGGGGGATCTGGCCATCGGGCGGCACGCCCAGTGGGCCCTGGCCCTCCTGGCCGGCGGTTACGTGGTCCTGGCCGTTCGCGCCTTCGTATAACGCATCCGCATCATCCTGACGCTCGCGCTGTCAGGCGGGCGCCGCTGCGTAGAAGGACCCCGCGACGCGAGCGGAAGGCGTCGTCGCGCGGGGCCGGCCCCTGCGCGCAAAGGAGCGACCGGCCGCCCCTTTGCGAAAGTCTGGATCATACTGTCCTTAGGCACTGGCAGGAGATAACCTCAGCCCGCTTGACAATGTGTCGGCCGCCGATCAAGCTGCCCTTGGCGTCCTGACGCCACATGCTGTGGCACAAGGGTATCGACCAACGGCTGCAACGATCTCCGTGGGTGGTAGTACCACGGCCGGCACATGGGCGGGACCGCAGCGGGGGTTGCTTCAGGAGAAGTTAATTCCTGCCAGTCCCTTAGTATGGTGGTCAGGGTTACGCATTCATCTACCACCCGCGGTGGTGCTCGCAGACGACCGCATCCCACCTGTGGGGGCATCGCGACCGAAGCCTGATTGCAGTGTTAGGAGTCGCGCATGATCAAAGCTCCTCGGTTGACAGAGCGTGGTCGATGCGCAATGGTAACGTTAGCGTGCTGGACTTTGGTATCGGGCGCAGCGGCGCCAATCTGGATCGGCGGCCGAGAATTCACCATCACAGATCTCGAACCGGCTCCATCCGCAGCGGAACCGCCGCATCCGGCCTCACGTGGGGCCTGAAACTTGATATTTCGCGGCTCCTTAGCACTGGTCGCGACTGGGGATTCAAGCGGTTGTGAACGGGAGGTCGCGCGAACGCTATGAACGGTAATACACGGCGCCTGGACGGCAGCGGCCCGTCCCAGAACCAGGAAGTGCTCGGGGTAGTCATAATGCGCCGGCACCACGTGTGACGGGCACGCCGCGGTACGGGATCTGCCCGAGCCCAGGGGCAGACCAGACAGCGCGCGGGCGATGCCACCGTTCCGACACGGCACGCCCGCGCCCGCAGCGGTCGCGGCGCTGGCCCACACACGTGCCGGACAGCTCCAGCGCGCCCCGGCGGTGGACGCTCTCACCCGCATCCACCGCGCCGCGTGCCGCGCCGTCGGGGGCGATCAGCCGTCCGCCTCGGCCAGGAGCGCCTGCAGGTCCAGGGGCTCGGTGACCATGGCCAGGCCGCCCCCGGCGTCGTGCGGCCACTCCGCGCGTGGGCGGTCGCGATAGAGTTCGATCCCGTTGCCGTCGGGATCGTGCAGATAGAGCGCCTCGCTCACACCGTGGTCGGCCGCGCCGTCCAGGGCTACCCCGTGCGTCAGCAGCCGCCGCAGGGCACGGCCCAACTCCCGGCGCGACGGGTAGAGCAGGGCGAAGTGATACAGGCCCGTGTTGCCGCGCGCTGGCGGGCGGCAACCGCGGCTCTCCCAGGTGTTGAGACCGATGTGGTGGTGGTAGCCGCCCGCAGAGAGGAAGGCCGCCTCACGGCCCATGCGCTGCATGAGGGCGAAGCCCAGCGCGTCGCGGTAGAAGGCGATGGCCCGCTCCAGGTCGCTGACCTTCAGGTGGATGTGACCGATACCCACCGCAGGATCCAGGGCCGCCTCGCCGCCAGCATCGGAGCGTGGACGAGTCGGGGATTCCGGCATGTCGAACGCCGGGCCCAGCGCACGGGAAGGGGTGGCGATGGGAGCATCGCCCCCGCCGCGCCCGGACGCCGCGGCCGACCCGGCTCTTGCCCCCTTCGACGTCGGATGGGGACGGCACAGGCATCCACGCCTGGCCGTCACGGCGCGCGACTCGCTCCGTCCAGGGTACCAGAAGCCCAGCGCCGGTCCCCGGCGTGCAAACGGCAACGAGGGGGGGCCGCCGCCAGGGACACGACGCGGCACCCCGGCACCGCTCTGCCGCGTGCGGCGGCACGGTCGTCATCTACGGGCTAGGTTTCTGGGATGCGCCCCCTCACCCCCGCGCCCCGGCCCCCGGCGGCAGTCGCCGGCGCCGCTCGGCCGCGTCGACGCCTCCACCCTCCCCTGGACCGACCACGCGCCCGACCAGGGCGGCGACGGCGCGCCTCCAGGCGGACTCTACCTGAGGGGGCCGCTGGCCGTCGCTCCGGTAGTCGAAGCTGTCGATCAGGGCCTGCACGTCGGCCCCCAGCGCCTGCAGCCGCTGCGCCTCCACGTCGTCGAGCAGCCGGCGGGCGGCGCCGCCGCAGCGCGGGCGGGCCATGGCGAAGTGGGGCCAGCACAGGCCCGGTGACGCCGCCCAGGCCTCGCCGAGCCGCCCCTGGCCCAGCCCCGTGGCCAGCACCGCGCAGGCCCGCCGTTCGGCCTCGGCGGTGATGGCGCAGGCCATGCAGCGGCGGCTCAACGCCGCCTCGTCCGGCCGCGCCCAGGCGGGTCCACGCGCGCGTAGCGGCAGCCGCGTATCGCGCCAGCGCGCCAGGAGCTCCCGCCGCTGCCGGAGGAGGTCCCCATACAGAATGGCGGTCGCCAGGGGGTCGCGGTAGGCGAGCAGCGCCTGGGCGTGGCGCGCGCAGAACCCGCCCGTCTCCCGCAGGCGCTCGCGGAAGGGCACCTCCACCACGCGCTCATACAGCGCGGCCCGGAAGAACCGGTCCTCCGCCTGGGTGGCGCAGTGGCAGACCGCGCAGCCCGGCTCGGCCATGAAGGCGCACAGGTCGTCGAAGGTGGCGGTCGTGTCGACCGTCGTTGCGCTCGCCCCCCTCCGAGCCCGACGGCCCGCCCGTGTCCACCCACCGTCGCATCGGCCCGCGGCCGAACAGGGGAACCGACCGGAGACCGGGGCCCAGGCCGTCCGCCGCCATGGCGCGGCGGCCCGTCGCAGTTGCGGACCCCACGCGCCAGAGGCCGGCGGGTCCCGCAGGCACCCGCTCAGCGCCCGGCCACAACGGTCGCGCCGGGGCCTGCGCGCGGCCACAAGGCACGCGCAGGGACGCGCGGGAATTGTATCGCGCAGGAGCCAGCCCCGGGGACCGGGCCAAGCGGCGTGGGCGCCGAAGCCGAGAAGAGGCGCCGCCCGCGCGGCGCCAGGTGAAGGCACGTCTACGCCCTGTGCGGCCGGATGCGCATCCCCACGGCCCTATCCCGTAGCTTAGGAGCCGCGCTGCACCACCGGCTGGGTTCCGCGTTAGAATGAGCATGGTTCACGGGGGAAGTGGCCTGGCCCAGCCCGATTTTCGTTGACGCGCCGCCCACGACGAGGCGATTTGCGCCCCAGGCCGGTACCGTGGGCGCCTACTGGGCGTGGGGCGGCCGGCACAAGGGCGCACCAGGAGCGGCCGGCATCGTGGGGTACGCCACCGGGGACGCGTCCCGGTGGGTGCCCCCAAGGCACCGCAGGGCAGGAGGCTTGTGGACCGCTGCTCGCTTGCGGAAACGCCGCGGCCCCGAGGAGCGGCGACCGGCGGTGCTCTGGATCCGGGCCGCGAACGGCGCGCCTGCACCGGGGGAAACGCCCCGTCCTTTTGCCGCGGCGACAGGCCGCGGTGTTGGTGGGCGGCAGCGGGCGGCAGGGGCGCTGCGGGGGAGCAGGGCCGCGTCGTTCGCGGCAAACGGCCGCAGCGGCAAGGGCTGGCAGCGTATAGGGACAACCCGGGGCGTACAGCGGCTCGGGGGAGCCCCTCGGGGCACCGCCACTGTGGGCCCGGCTGGCCGAAATCGCGCGGCCGTTGCGGTGGCGGGCGCCGGGGGCCCCGGGCCATGACCGCACAGATATGTGCGCCATCGTTTGTACCGCCAAGCCCCTGGCGAAATGACGCGACCGTGTGCGGGGGAGGAACGAGACGGGTACGGCGCGACACAGGGCTGAGGTGGAGACATGGGTGCGCGCTTCCGCCGGACGGCTCACGCCGGGGGCCTCCGCGCGCTGAAGCGGCGCCTCCCGGCAACCCTGGCGGTCACCGTCTGCCTGGCCGCCGTGGGCCTCGCCACCCTCCTGAGCATACCGGAGCACGTGCTCCCCGACGTGGCGGCCATAAGGCCACCAACTCGGCTTGGGGCGCCGGGCGTGGCGGCGGACTCCTACCCCGAGCTTCCTCCGGCCCTCGACAGGCTCCGTGCGCAGCCCGTCCACGTCTTGCCCGCGCACACCCACCGGGTTGGCGCCACATCGCCGCCGCTCGCCGAGTTGGCCCATGAAATGGGCGCCGCCTCCGACCCGCACCTTCCACCCATCGTGGCCACGGTCAATGGGCAGCCCATCCGCGCCTTCGTGGTGGCGCAGGCGGAGGTGTTGGTCCGCGCCGGCCCCCACCCGCCGTCTTCCCGCCAGGGCGTGGAGCAAGCGGCCCTGGACGCGGTCATCACCGACATCGTGGTCGACGACGCCGGCCAGGCGCGGGGACTCGCTCCCTCGCCGTCTGCGGCGGTGCAAGCCCTGCGGGCCCTGCACGGGGGCCGTCCGACGGCGCAGCAGATCGCCAGTTACCGGCTGGCCCTGGCCGGACAGCGCCTGCTGCGGGCGGTCGCCGGCCAGCGCGCACCGGCGCGAGCGCAGGCCGCCGTGCGGGCCTTCGTCGCATCCCTGCTGGCCAAGGCCTCTATTGCGGTGGCACGGGGCTTTCGGGCGCCGTGATGTGCATAAAAGCGGCACCCGGCGCCAAGCCGCGACCCCGCTGCCAGCGTCCCGACCCCGGAACGCCCGCGCACGCAGCGGTCGGGGATCCGCGCGGTGCGGGGCAGCGGGGACCGGGCCCACCCACCGGATGATGCCGCGGGGCGTGCCGCCCCCTACCCCACATCGACCTGCACGCTCCCGTCGGTGACTCGTACCGCATAGACCTTCAGCGGCTTGAACGCTGGCGGCGAGAGCACCCGGCCGGTGCGGACGTCGAAGCGGGCCCCGTGCAGCGGGCAGGACACGCGGGTGCCCCGCAACTCGCCCTTGGTAAGGTCCGCCCGCTCGTGCGTGCAGATGGCGGCTGTGGCGTAAAAGCCATCCTCCAAGTGGTAAACCGCGACCTGCAGCCCCGCCACCGGAAAGCGGCGCATCGCGCCCGCGGGCAGGTCATCGACCGCACACACCGTGACCCAGGGCACCCGCCAATCGCCTCCCCGCCACGACAAAAGACCGGGACTCGATCGCCCCGGTCACCGCGCCCAGCTCCGCACGGAGCGGCGGCCCGTGGCCGCCGCTCCGCTCAGCCCAACCCGCCCTCGATCTCCATCTCGATCAGGCGGTTGAGCTCCACCGCGTACTCCATGGGCAGGCTCTTGGCGAAGGGCTCGATGAAGCCCATCACAATCATCATCGTGGCCTGCTGCTCGGGAATACCACGGCTCTGCAGGTAGAAGAGCTGTTCCTCGCTCACCTTGCTGACCGTGGCCTCGTGCTCGAGAGCGACGTCGTCCTCCTCCACCTCGATGTAGGGGATGGTGTCGGAGTGCGAGCGGTCGTCCAGCATCAGGGCGTCGCACTTGACGTTAGACTTGCAACGTGGGCAGTCCTCGGCGATGCTCACCAAGCCAACGTAGGTCGTCCGGCCACCGTCCTTGCTGATGGACTTGTTGACGATCGTGCTCGTGGTGTCGGGTGCGGCGTGCACGACCTTACCGCCCGCCCGCTGGTGCTGCCCCTTGCCCGCGAACGCTACGGACAGGATGTCGGCCTTAGCGCCACGGCCGACCATGTACACCGACGGGTACTTCATCGTCAGCTTGCTGCCGAGGTTGCCGTCCACCCATTCCATCGTGGCGTTCTCGTGGGCCACCGCCCGCTTGGTCACTAGGTTATAGACATTGGTGCTCCAGTTCTGGATCGTCGTGTAACGGCAGCGAGCGCCTTCCTTCACCTGGATCTCCACGACGGCGGAATGCAGCGAATCGGTGCTGTAGATCGGCGCCGTGCAGCCCTCCACGTAGTGCACGCGGCTCCCGGGCTCGCAGATGATCAGCGTGCGCTCGAATTGGCCCATGTTCTGGCTGTTGATACGGAAGTACGCCTGCAGCGGAATCTTCACCTCGACGCCTCGCGGCACCCACACGAAGCTGCCTCCGGACCAGACCGCGGAGTTAAGGGCGGCGAACTTGTTATCCTCCGGCGGCACGACCGTGCCGAAGTACTCCTCGAACACCTCCGGATAGCGCTGCAAGGCCGTGTCTGTGTCCAGGAAGACAACGCCCTGCTTCTCCAGCTCCCGGTTGATGTTGTGGTAAACCACCTCGGAGTCGTACTGCCCCGATGCCCCTGCCAGGAACTTCCGCTCCGCGTCGGGCACACCCAGGCGGTCGAAGGTGCGCTTGATTTCCGGGGGTACCTCTTCCCAGTCGGTGACCTTCTTGTCGGTTTGCCGCACATAGTAGTAAATGTCGTCGAAGTCCAGCGCGGCCAGATCCTGCCCGCCCCAGGCCGACTGCAGCGGCAGCGGCTTCTTGAGAAATACATCTAGGGAGCGCAGGCGGAACTCCCGCATCCAGGCGGGTTCGCCCTTCATTTCGGAGATCATGGCGACCACATCGGAGTCCAGGCCCTTGCGGGACTTGAACACCGGCTTGACGTCGTCGTGGAAGCCATACTTGTAATCCTGTCCCAGGTCAAGCTGGGTTACGCTCTCGGCCATGGCCGCAGGCTCCTTTCGCACGCCTCGGGACCACGGGTCTGCCCGGGCAGCCCCCGGGGCGCCCGAATCCCTAGTACACCACTCAGGATTCCCGACGCATCGTACTTCCGCCGCCCCGGCGCGTCAAGGCGCGGATGAGAGCGGCGCCGGCCGGGGACGCCATGGCGGTGGGCCCGTTGGGCCAGCGTGCGGTAGGTGCGCCGCGGGGCGGCCACCCCGTCCGTACGTCCATGCCACAACGCGCCTCTCGGCAACGTCTGCCCTGCATCGGCCCATCCACTGCGCTCTCTCTGCGTGGACCCGCCACGGCGCGCGCATCCTGTTATGCGATGCGCACGCCGCTGGCGGAACCCCCGACTCCGATGGAGCCAGTGCCCTGGCCGTCTGGTTTCGACGACCCCGGCTGGCTCTGGCAGCTTAAGTGGGACGGGGTCCGCTGCCTGGCCGTGGCCGGCGACCGCCAAGCGCGGCTCTGGAGCCGGCGCGGCCTGCCACGCGCCGCCCGCTACCCGGACGTGGTCCGCGCACTCGCGGACGCGCTGGACGGGCGGGAGGCCGTGCTGGATGGGGAACTGGTGGCCCTCGACACGGAGGGACGCCCCAGCTTCCACCTGACGATGCGCCGGGCCGCCATGGAGCGTCCAGGCCCGGCCGAGGTGGCGGCGCTACCCCTCTTCTACGCGGTCTTCGACCTGCTGGCGCTGGACGGGCACGACCTGCGGGGGTTTCCCCTGGAAGCACGCTTGGCCACGCTGTCGACCGCGCTGCGTCGCACATCAGGCGTACATATCGTCGATACCACTGCCGGCGGCGGCGCCGCCTTCGTCGCGGCGGTGGCCGCCGCTGGGATGGAGGGCGCCGTGGCCAAACGGGCCGGCAGCCACTACCGCGCGGGCCCATCCTCAGAGTGGCGGAAGGTGAAACCGCGGCGCGTACTCCTGGCGCTGGTGGCCGGCCACCGGTCGACCGGCGCCGGTCGTCTGCGGTCCCTGTCCATGGCCGCATACGCGGGCAACGTCCTGACCTACCTCGGCGAAGTCGGTGCCGGCTGGAGCGAGGCGGTCGCCGCTCGGTTGTGCGCCCACCTACGCGCGCTACCGCCCGCGCCGCCGCCCGTGGGGGCACCGCCCGCGCGGGCAGGGGACATCCGGCGCTGGGTCCGCCCTGAACTGGCACTCCGCGTGGCTTACGCCGAACGGACGCCATCCGGGCTCCTGCGCTCGGCGGTGCTGCTGGACTTCGTGCCGGGCGCGCACCCGGAGGCGCGCGTCCCCTGAGGCCGTACGCGGGGCCCCAATGGATGCGGAGGGGCGTGCCGGCTGAGCCCACGGGCCTACCGGCCGCCGGCACCATGCGCCTCGCGGATCTCCCCCGCCGCCAACGCCCACCTTGGCGGCCACGGTCACGGAGGAGGACCGGACCGTGCCCTACAGGCGTCGCCTGGGACCTGGCCAGCGCGGTCTTTCCCCGCGCGGGGGTCGTGGGCCCCGGGCAGCGCCCCACGGCGTGACCAGGGGTCGAAAGGCCGCCCCGGTGGACACGCGCTGTTTCCCCGCTGGCAGGGGCGGGGGTCCACAGCCGGGTGCGCCCCGCAGGGAATCCGCTGGACACGGGGGAACAGTGCGCGCCGCGCCCACTGCCCCGACGTACGCCGGCCCCTCCCCCCCGCGGGGCTTTGGTCGGTGACCGGTGGAACGCGCGACAGACCATTCCCACGGGAGGCGTTCCCATGGCGGAGCCCGTACGCATCGGTGTCATCGGCGTGGGCCTCATCGGCAAGTCGCATCTGCAGAAGTATGCGGAAATCCCCGGCGTCGAGGTGGTCGCCGTCGCCGACATCGACGGCGCTGAAGCGGCGCGCGTCGCCGAGCGCTTCCATGTCCCCCATGTGGCCACCGACTTCCGGAAGCTCCTGCGCCGGGACGACATTGTGGCGGTTGACGTCTGCCTGCACAATAACCTCCACGCCCCTGTCACCGTCGAGGCGGTGGCTGCCGGCAAGCATGTGTATTGCGAAAAGCCCATCGCGGGCTCGTACGCCGACGGCCGTGCGATGGTGCAGGCGGCCGCGGCCGCGGGGCGCATGCTGCACATCCAACTTACCACGCTGTACAGCCGGGAGACCAAGCTCGCTAAGCACCTGATCGACGGCGGCCGCCTCGGGCGTCTCTACTACGCCCGCTCGACCGGCCACCGCCGCATGGGGCGGCCCTTTGTCGACGGGTACGGCGCGAAGTTCTTTGTCAACAGGGAGACCGCAGCGGGCGGGGCCCTCATCGACATGGGCGTCTATCATATTGCGCAACTCCTCCACCTCCTCGGCTGCCCGGCGCCTGAGCGCATTAGCGGGAGGACCTACCAGGAACTCGCCATGGATGAGCGACGCCGGACCGAGAGCCGCTACGATGTCGAGGAACTTGGACTCGGATTCGTGCGCCTGGCCGGCGGCGTTACGCTAGAGATCGCCGAGGCATGGGCCATCCATCTCGGCGGCTTTGAGGGCAGCTACCTGGCCGGGACACAAGGCGGGCTGCGCCTGCAGCCCTTCGCCTTCCACACCACCATCGACGATGTGCCGTTCGACCTGACCACGGATCTTGGCGGCCTGGACGTGCGCTGGCACCGCCTGCGCGAGAACCAAGACGCCTACGACTCCTCGCAGCAGCACTGGGTGGCGGCGCTGCAGGGGCGTGTGCCGCTGTTGCCCACCGCCGAGATCGCGCTGCAGACCATGCTGGTCAGCGAAGGGATCTACCTCTCCGAGCGGATGGGCCGCGAGGTGTCCGCCGAGGAGGTGGCGGCAGAGTCTCGATCCACGGCGCTAAGGGTCTGAGGCACGGGAGCGGGGCCGCTCTCTGGCCATTCTTCGCCAGTCAGGCCCCGCCTTGCTATCGCTGGGAGCCGACGCCACGCACCGCACGGCCGGTGCCGCCCCTCTGAGCCATGGCGCATTCGTGGGGCGAGCCAGCTCATTGTGCAGCGATGCCCCGCTCTGGTACAATTGCGGCCCGAACGCTTGCAACGCCCGTCATGGGGGAATGAGGCACCCGTGGCCAATATACGCTCTGCGATCAAGAGAGCCCGCCAGTCCGAGAAGCGGCGCGCACGCAACCGGTCGATCCGCACCCGAGTGCGCAACGTGAGCAAGCAGGTGGTCGTGGCGGTTGCCGCTGGCGACGGAGCTGCGGCCGGCAACGCCCTGACCGTCGCGCAGAGCGTCATCGACCGTGCCGCGAAGCGGGGCGTACTCCACCGGCGCGCCGCGGCGCGCCGCAAGTCGCGCCTGGCCCGTCGCGTCAACCGGATCGCAGCCGGGGCCTGAGGGCAGAGCGCCCCCCCCCGGCCAGAGGGGCCATCGCTCTTCTGCGCCCCTTCACGGCATCGGCGCAGGCATTTGCCGACGGTCGCGCTCTGCTTCCGGGACACGCCAGCAGCAGCTCGGGCGGCACGGAGGCGTGCGGGAACCGCAGTGCCCGGCCCCCACGGGCCGGAACCCGCCGGGCAATCCCCGGACGCGCCCCGCAGCAGCGATCGGAGGGCCGGGCCGCAGTAGCGGCTCGGCCCTTGGTCTAGCCGCGGCTCCGATAGGCCTCCATCCGCTTGGCGACCTCTTCCACGTTGCGCAGGTAACCGGGCTGATGCCTGGCGGCACGGACGTCGCCGATCCAACCCGCGACCTTCCGCCAGACGACCATGCATTCCCCACTGGTCTCCAGAAACAGCGCCTCGTCGATGCCGCCATGGACCATGCAGGCGGCGGCCATCTCCCAGTAGGTCGTCACCATACGGTAGAAGCGATTGGCGTCGCTGCCCGGCGGGCAGAGCTTCTGCATCTCCTCCTGAGACTGCGGGTTGAACTCCCGCATGAACCACTCGCGCGCCTGCCGCAATACCGGCTCGCGCCGCAACTCGTAGAGCTTCAGGACCAGTTCGGCATCCTCTGCGGTTGCCACGTTCTCGTTCCGCCTGGTCACCACCGCGCGCGCCTGCGGAGACGCCCCATCTCCTTCCGACGCACGCCGTCCGCCCGACCAGGCTTGTCCCCTTTCGACCCCGGATTTGCTCCCTCCACAGGGAGACAGGCGATGGGCGGACGTAGCCTAAGGGAAACCCTGCCCCGCTTGCGGGAGGCCGGTGGACCGGGGCGCGGGGGCCGCGGATGGGACCACCACGGCCCGCCCGAGCCAGGCTTGCGCCTGGATAGGGCAGACGGTTTTCGCACACGGCGGGAACCCTCGCTGAGCCCCTTCTCGGCCGCCGCACCCGGGGCTGAACGCCGTTCCCGGCACGCTGCCGGACGGGCTCCCACCCACCTGCCCGCCATCAACGCGGTAAGGGCCACTGGTCACCAGCCAGGAACCGCCGGATCCGGTGCGTCCATGCCGGCCATCCACGGGGCGACGCCGGCACGGGCCGACCGTCCGGTTCCAGCACCTTGAGCAGCGTGTGACCAGGGCCCCAGGGAAACTGCGCCGGACCGAGGCGGTGGTACCCACGTCCGAGGTAGAGGCGCATGGCCCCGTCGTTGTGGGCGTCCACGTCGAGCGTGACACCTTGCAGACCCCGCCGGTGGATGGCTTCCTCCGCCGCCGCCAGCAACTCGCTGGCGATCCCGCGCCGGCGCCAGCGGGGGGCCACCACCAGATCACTGATGTGACCCGAGCGCGCCCTCCCCGTTCCCGCGGGCATAAAGGTGGCGGTCACCGTGCCGACGGCTCGCCCGTCCAGATCAGCAACCAGGATGACCTGACGCCCCGCCGCCACCGCAGCGAAGCTGCCCTCCAGCCCGCCGGAACCCCACCCGGCCGCAGCGCGCAGGGCCGTCAGCGCCGGAAGGTCGCTGGGCCCCGCCTGCCGTACCCGGAGACCTGCGTCCCTGGCCTGCTCCACGGCCCATCCCCCGCCGCTCGGGCACCCACACGCACCGGAATCCGGACGTGCCTTCGACGCCGCACACGGCGGCCCTGCAGCGCGGGCGCGGGTGCCAGGGTGGCGTCATTCCGGCGGGGGGCCTTCGCCCAGACGGCGCCACGAGCGGGGGTGACTTCGGAGCGGTACGCCGGTCCGCTCGCGCCTGCCACCGCTTGCCGCGCACAGGTTCGGCGCCACGACGCGGCCGCGGCGCCCGTGGGGTCACGGGGGCACTGACGACCGTACGCCGCGCATTCGGCCTGCGCCCGCAATCGCCTGTGGCGCAAGCCACTCGCCCAGAACGACGCGGCCCTGGCGCGGGTGCGAATGGGGTCGTTCCGGTCGCGGTTTGGAGGGCAGAACGACAGCGCGCTGAGGCGCCGCTCCGCCGCCGGGCAGGCGGTGCAGTTGCCTGTGGAGAGATGGGGCGCAAGCCTCCCGAGGAACCAGGAACCGGAGGGCCCGCGAGGGTCCCATAACCCCGCATCCCCCGGCTCTAGCCGTGGGGAGATGTCAACTTGAAGCTGTGGCCTGTGCGCGCAGTACGCCCAACAGGGCTTGGTCGAGGGCTCGATCCTCGTCCAGCCGGCCGGACTTGAAAGCGAACTCGGCCCCCCAGACGGCGTCCCACGCTGCCGCCAGGGCGCCGGGCGAGAAATGACGGGATTGCTGCAAAGCCTTACGTGCGACGAAAGGGTGCAACCCGAGCCGTCCGGCCGCTTCCTCGGGCCGGCTCCCGTCACGGCAGGCGTCCGCCACGAGGACCAGCGAGCGCAACTGCTTCGCAAGGAGGAAAAGCAGCAGGGGCACCGGCTCGCCCTGCGCGCGCAGGGCTGCGCCGAGGGCGAGCGCCCGCGCCCCCTGGCCCAGCACGGCCGCATCGAGCAGATCGAAGACGCGCTCCTCCCGGCTCGCCGGCAACAGGCGGTCGAGGGCCTCCCGGTCGAGCACCGTCCCTTGCGCCCACGCCGCCAGCTTGCGCAACTCGCTGTCGATGCGCTCGCACGTCGCACCCTCCAGCCGCGCCGCGACCAGGTCCCCGGATGCCCGGTCCAGCGGTAGGCCCAGGCCGCGGGCGCGCTCCTGGATCCAGCGAGCAGCCTCGGCCGGTGCCGGCGGCACGGTCAGCAACTGCACGCCGCGTTCAGCCGCCCGGCGGGTGAGACGGCGGCGCCGGTCCACGGCCGCAGTCGCACGCAGCACCAGCACCGCGTCGGTCGCCGGCCGGTCGATGTAGGCGAGCAGGGCGCGTTCATCGCCTCCCGTCTCGCCCTGTTCCGCGTTCTGCTGCGCGGGCGCTGGGCTGCCCGGTCCCTCCGTGGCAGGGTCGTCGGCGACTGCATCGCCGCCCTCCCCTAGGGCGCCTTCGGCGTCCTCACCGCCATCGGGTGCGCTCCGCGCGTCGGCACGGGCCGGCCGGCCGCGGGCGGAGCGGCCAGCGGCCCGGCGGGGCGGCAACATCCACCGTGGTTCCTCGACAACCACGAGCCGGCCAGGGACAAAGCCCGCGGTGCGGAGCGCCGCGACGATCTCCCCCGCCGAACAGGTGGCGCCGTCCAGCACCTGGCGGCCGATGTCGGGAACGCGCTCGCGCAACGCCGCCAACACCTCGCGCTGTTGCAGCAGGTCCTCGCCGGCCAGGGTATACACGGGCGCGACCTCGCCCCGCCGGATCGCGGCGGCCAGCTTCTCAAACGCCAGCGCCATGGCCAAGCCCCCCCACCGCCAGCCGCCAGGCCCACGCGCGCGCAGCGGGCAACCCGCCCGCCAGGGCGAACCACGGCCGGGGGTTGGCGTAGAAGACATCCCCCACCGCGCTCGCCAGGCGGAAGCTGCGATAGATGGTCGCGCCGACCGCGCGGGCGTACGCCTGCGGCTGACCGCGCACGATGGCCGCGGCAGCCAGATGGGCGCTCTCCAGGGCATGGGCAATCCCCTCGCCGAAGAGGGGATCGGCGAGGCCGGCGGCGTCGCCCAAGCGCAGGGCACGCGGAGCCGCCAGCAGCGAGGCGGGCAGGCGGCCTCCGACGGGGATGGGGTGCCCGCGGGCGCGCAGCACGCGCCGGCTCTGGAGGCCCAGGCGGCGGAGGTATGTGTTTAGGGCCTCGCGGAGCGCGCGGCCACCGACCCCTCGACGCCAGGAAGCGACGCCGACCGAGAGGATACCGGCCTTGGGAAAGACCCAACCGTACCCGCGCGGCACCAGGTCGAAGTCACCGCGCACCTCGTCCCCCCAAGCCTGGGCGGGATCCTCCAACTCCACCTCCAGCGCGCCGACGTGGGGCGGCGTCCCCGCCAAGCCCACGGCCCGGCCGAGCGGGCCGGCAAACGGACCGGTGGCACCGTCCGCACAGGCAATCAGGCGTGCGCGCACCGGCTGTCCCCCCGCCACCACCTCGACGCCGTCGGGGAGGAGGCGCGCACCTGTCACGCGGCAGCCATCGCGCACCTCGGCACCTGCATCCCGAGCAAGCCGCGTCAGCAGGTGGTCGAACTCATCGCGCATGACCATGGCGACCGCCAAGGACCCGCCCTGCACCAGCACCTCGCGCCGCCCGCAGACAGCGTGGGCGCGCGGGCAGCGCACGCGGACGGACGCCAGCGCCTCCGGGGCCAGGACGCGCAGGGCACGCAGCGTCAGCCCGCCGCCGCACGGCTTGTACCGAGGGAGGCGGTCGGCCTCCAGCAGGACCGTGGACAGGCCCTCGGCAGCCAGCAGCCGGGCCAGGGTGGCCCCCGCCGGACCGGCCCCAACCACGGCCGCATCGTACACCACGCCACGCCCCCTCCTGGTTGACGGCGCCGTGGGCCGCTCGCCGAGCGTCGCTTGCTCAGAGGCACCTCGCCGGCCCGCGAGGGGGAGCGCGTGCTCAGGATCCGGTCCGAGGAGTTCGTGCACGGTCATGGGAGACCGAAGCGGAACACCGGCCGTCCAACCCTGTCTGCCCGCGCCACCCCGCACCCGTGCGCCGTGCCCACGGGCATCGTCACCCCCGCGCACGCTCTCAGGCGGCGGGAGCCTCGCCCACCCAGACGCGCGGGGCAAGCGGCCGGCCGACCGCCTTTCGGGCGGCCACACCGTCAGAGGGGCCGCCACCGCGACCGGGGGTGCGCACCCGCCGCCCTGCGCTTGGCCGCGCCGCCTGCGCCCGCAGGGGTCCGCCCAGGCCGACCCCGTCTGGCAGAGCGCAGGGCCTATCAGGGGCGCGCGGCCACCACGTTGACCAGCCGGCCTGGCACGACCACGACGCGCTCGGGGGCCTGCCCACCCAGCGCCACGGCCACCTTGGGGCTACCGAGCGCCGCCGCGCGTTGTTCCGACTCGCTGGCCGAGGCCGGGACGACCACGCGGTCGCGCACCCGCCCGTTGACCTGGACCACCAAGGTCACCACCTGCTCGGCGACCAGTTCCGGGTCGAAGGCGGGCCAGCGCTGTGCGTGCACCGATCCCTGGCGGCCCAGTACCTCCCAGCACTCCGCCGCGAGGTACGGTGCCAACGGCGCCAACAGGAGGACGAGGGCTTCCGCCGCCTGGCGCAGGGCGGCGCAGTCGGCGCCCTCCCCCGCGTCCTCGCGGTACGCGTACAACTCGTTGACCAGCGTCATGAGCGCGGCGATGGCCGTGTTGAACGCGAACCGCTCCATGTCGTCGCCCACGCGCTGGATTGTGCGATGCACCGCCCGCAACACCCCCGCGGCCGCGGCGCCGCGCGGGAGCCCCGGATCCGGGCTTGCCGGAGCGGCGGCGACCACCAGGCACAGCCGATGGACGCGCTGCAGGAAACGGACGGCCCCCTCGATTCCCTGCGGGTTCCAGGGACCGCCCGCGTCCCACGGACCCAGGAACATCAGGTAGACCCGGACGGCGTCGGCACCGTAGCGCGCGGCCAGATCGTCGGGGTTGACGACGTTTCCCCGCGACTTGCTCATCTTCTCGCTGTTCTCGCCCAGGATCACCCCCTGGTTGAACAGGCGAGGCATCGGCTCATTGAGGGTGCTCAGGCCGAGGTCACGCAACGCCTTGGTGAAGAAGCGCGTGTACAGGAGATGCATCGTGGCGTGCTCGACGCCGCCCGTGTAACGGTCCACCGGCAACCACGCCTGTGCCGCGGCCGGATCGAACGGCTGGCTCTGGTCCTGCGGCGACAGGTAGCGGTACTGGTACCACGACGAATCCACAAAGGTGTCCATCGTGTCGGTCTCCCGCTGCGCCGGCGCGCCGCAACGCGGGCAGGGTGCGTGGCGGAAGGCCGCATGGCGCAGGAGCGGGGACTCCCCGGTCGGCAGGAAGGCGGCGTCCTCCGGCAGCCGTATCGGCAGGTCGGCGTCTGGCACGGGGACGGTGCCGCAGCGCGCGCAGTACACGATGGGGATGGGCGTACCCCAATAGCGCTGGCGGCTGATCAGCCAGTCGCGCAGCCGGTAGTGGACCTGACGACGGCCGGCGCCACGGGCCTCCAGGTCGTCGGCCAGGCGCTGGCGCGCCACCGCGCTCGGCAGCCCGTCGTACGGGCCCGAGCAGACCAGCACGCCGTCGGCCGTGTACGCGGAGGCCGGCTCCTCGCCCCGCAGCGCCCCGGTCCCCGGGGGCACCACGACCACCGGCACGGGGAGTCCGTGCGCCCGCGCGAAGTCGAAGTCTCGCTCATCGTGGGCGGGCACCGCCATAATCGCGCCCGTGCCGTAGGTGGCCAGCACGTAGTCGCCAACCCACACCGGCACAGGCTGGCCGGTGAAGGGGTGCAGCACGTGCGCGCCCGTAAACACGCCGGTCCGCTGGCGTTCGCTGGAGAGGCGTTCGATCTCGCTGCGGCGTGCGGCCTGAGCGCGGTAGGCCTCCACCGCGGCGCGCCGCTCCGGGACCGACACCAGCGGCACCAACGGGTGCTCCGGGGCCAGGACACAAAACGAGACCCCGAAGACCGTATCGATACGGGTGGTAAACACCTCAAAGCTCAGACCGGGATGTCCCTGGATGCACAGGGTGAACTGCACGCCCTCGGAGCGGCCGATCCAGTTACGCTGCATGGTGAGGACGCGCTCTGGCCACTCCAGCGCGTCGAAGCGCAGGAGTTCATCGGCGTATGCCGTGATGCGGAAGAACCACTGCTCCAGGTCCCTGCGCGTCACCGGCGTGTCGCAGCGCTCGCAGAGGCGCTCCGGCCCGATCACCTGCTCCCGCGCCACCGTGGTGTTGCAGTGCGGGCAGAAGTCCACGGGCGCTTTCTTCCTGTACGCCAGGTCGCGTTCATAAAGCCGGAGGAAGAGCCACTGGTTCCACCGATAGTAGGCTGGGTCGCACGTCACCACCTCGCGCGCCCAATCGAAAGACGCGCCCATACTGCGCAGTTGCAAGCGCATGCGCGCGATGTTGGCCATGGTCCAGCGGTAGGGGTGGGCGCCGCGCTTAATGGCCGCATTCTCCGCCGGCAGGCCGAAGGCGTCGAACCCCATGGGGAAGATGACATCGTACCCGCGCATACGGTGCAGCCGCGCGTGCGCGTCCGCGGGCACCATGGCGTACCAATGGCCGATGTGCAGGTCGCCCGACGGGTAGGGGAACATGGTCAGCGCATAGTGCTTTGGGCGCGTCGGATCCGGTAGGCGGCTTGCCGGGTCGACCCCAGCAGCGCGCAACGCAGCCTCACCCCTGGCGGCCTCTTCCTCCCACCGATTGCGCCACTTGGCCTCGACCGCGGCCGGCTCGTACCGAGCGACCTCACCCTCGGCGCGGGTCACCTCCGCCCCCCGCGCCCCGTCGCTGCGCTCCCCCGCTCCGGCCATGCCTGCGCTACCGCCTTTCGCCCACGCCGCCGCACGCGGTGCGCCGGCCGCTCTCGATCTTATCGTGCGCCGCTCGAGCGAGGCAAACCGGCGTTGGCCCCGCGCGCCAACACACTGGGATAAGCCCTGACAAGAGGGGAGATGCCGTCGACCCGAGAGAGAGAGCAGTAGGGGGAGGCGCCTGCCCCACGCAGGTGCTCTATGCGCCACCCGCTCCACCGACACGACTCTGGGCAGGCCCTCAAACGCAGCGCCGAACCGTGACGATCCAGGGGTGAAAAGCCGCCACCACACGGCACAAACCGCATCCGCCCCACCCACGCGGCAGAGGCACGCAAAAGCACACCGCCATTTGCGCTACGCCTGCACCGTTCTAGCACCCCGCCGGCTGGGACAGATGCCCTGCGCACGGAAACGCCCTTACGCGATGCCGCCAGCGGTCTCTCCCTCGGCCAGCCAGGCCAAGAGGATGATGGCGACCGCGTCGGCCGCGTGGGGCCGCGCGAGGCGCCGGCAGGCCGCGCGCATTTCGGCCACCGCCTCCGGCCGGTGGAGCAGTTCTTCGGCTGCGGCCGCCAGACCTCCCACGTCGGTGGCCACGCGCGCGGCGCCGCGCTGCTGGAGAAAACCTGCATTAGCGCGCTCCTGCCCGGGAAGCGGACGGAACAGCAGCATGGGGAGGGTGCAGGCCAGTGCCTCGGAGGTGGTGACACCGCCAGCCTTGCCGACCAGGAAGTCTGCGGCCTGCATCAGCGGCGCCATCGCCTCCACCTGGCCGAGCACCCGCAAGCGTCCCGCGGCCACCTGCCCCCGGCGCCAGATGTCGGTGCCAAGCGCGGCGGCGGCCTGGGTCGCGGCGCGGGCGTCTCCGGTGACAAACGCCACCTGGACGGGCATGGACAAGGCCAGGAGGGCCCGGCAGGCCAGCACCGAGGGCTCGACGTCGCCGAAGGCCCCCGGCATGACCAGCGCGAGAGGTAACTCGGGGTCAAGGCCGAGGGCGGCCCGGGTTGCCACACGCTCGTGCCGGACGGCAAACCCCGGTCGCAGCGGGATGCCCGTGACCTGCACCCGGTCCGGAGGGACGCCCAACGCGACAAAGTCGGCGGCGACCTCGGGCGAGGAGACACAGTAGATGTCGACGTGCGGGTGGATCCATTGGGAGTGCGCGACATGGTCGGTCACCACGACGAGCGTGCGCCCCGACCAGAGCCCGCGACGGCGCAGTTCCGACAGGATGCCGGCCTCTTCGGGGAAGGTGCAGACCGCGACGCGCGGCGCGACGGACAGCAGCACCGCGAGCACCCGGCGCTGGCCCAAGCCGTGTAGCCCGCGGTGCAGGGCCGATCCCGGCTGCAGCATGGCCATCGTGCGGTAGAACCACTCCCAGCCACTCCACCAGTGCCGCAGGGTGAAGACATACGCCGCGCGGATCCCGCGGTAGAGCGCCGGTCCCAGCGCGTCCGCGTAGTCCGCGCTGTGCACACGCAGGTCGGTGCGGCGCAACAGCAGGGCATCCTCGACAGCGCGCGCCACCTGGCGATGCCCGCTGCCAAGCGTGGCCGTCAGGAACAGGACACCTGGGTCGCTCAAGGCGGGGTGTGTGCGCAGCATGGTCGGGTGGAAGCGGCGTCCCCCTTCCGTCCGCGGCGTTGCAGGCGGGCGCAAGGACGCGGCAAAGGGCCCCGGAGTCACCGCCCCGGGGCCCCGTGTGCTGTCAGGTGGTGGAGGTAAGCGGAGTCGAACCGCTGACCTCGTGAATGCCATTCACGCGCTCTCCCAGCTGAGCTATACCCCCACGAGCGGACCACCACCGGCACGCCGCCATGGAAACGGTACGCCGCGGCGGCGCGGATGATGATAACGCCTCGCGGGCAGCGCGGTCAAGCCGGCTCGGCCGAGGACCGCGGCGGGAACCGGTCCCGCGGGGCGTCCCCCCAGAGTCGCTCCAGGTCGAAATACCGGCGCACCTCGTCCAGGAAGACGTGCACTACGAACTCGCCGTAGTCGATGCAGATCCAGCGCGCCTCGGCGTACCCCTCGCAGCGGAGCGCTGGCCGGTCCTCTGCCAGCAGGCGCTCGCGCACCGCGTCTGCGAGCGCCTGTACCTGCGTGCGCGAGTGGCCACTGGCGATGACGAAGTGGTCGGTGACGGAGCTGAGTTCCGCGACGCGCATGACGACCACGTCGATGCCCTTGCGGGAGGCCAGGGCCTCACAGCAACCCCGCAGCCGATCGGACCCGTCCGTTCCCTCCGCGCCGGCTCCCTCCCCCGACTGGTCCGTCGCGTGCCACACGGGGCGCGCCATCCAGCGGCCCCGCCCATGGTATGTCCGCGGCACGCCTCGGCGCACGTTCTACCGGGTCCGCGGGGGCGATTCCTGCCCCGCCAGCACGGTGGCCCGCCGGAAGCGTTCCCATGCGGGCGTAGCCCTTCGCCGCACGCCATTGGGGTACGCGATCGAGTGGGGACTGCCCGATCCCGGCCCACGCAGCAGATGCCTGCGGGCTGCCCGCAGGCGACGCAGGGCGTGTGGCCGAGCCCCGTCCGAGGCGCCCGCGGCCAAGCCCCTGACGGCGGGGCCCGATCCCGAGGGCAGTGGCCGCGACGACCGCCACCCTCGCTCAGGCTGTGGCTGCCGCAACCAACCTCACTTTGTGTTGCGGCCCCGTACAGACCCGGGCACCATCGCGGGGCTCGGGCGTGGCCCGCGAGCCCCGTCCGAGCCCCGTATGGAGCCTGCAGCCGCGCGCAGGGCGGCTCTCCGCGCAAGGCCCCCTGCCCTCGGCCCATGACGGCCGTGGCCACCGTTCTGGGGCCCGCGCACCGTGGATGGACGCGCCCGCCCAGCCGTGCGCCATTGCGCCCACCGGTCCCGCGCGCCACTATTCAGGCCAGCCAGGGTCAGGTGGTTGGGCCGCCCGCCCCGGCCCCTCGGGCCAGCAGGGCGTTGCGTGCGGCTACCGCGCGCGCGTCGATGCGCCGACCCTGGGCCAGCAGGCGGCTCAGCGCGCGGGTCAGGGCCTCCGCGCAGGCCGCGCGCAGGTCGCGCTCCGCGGCGGCGCGCAGGTCGTCGATCCCGGGAAAGTCGTGGGCCGGCTCCAGTAGATCCGCGAGAAAGACCAGGCAGTCGAAATCGGTCATCTCCGGGTCGCCAGTCGTGTGCCGGTCGATGGCCGCCAGCACGGACAAAGACAGCCCAGGCCAGCGCAGGGGCAGGAGGCGCGCTGCCACCGGGCCGTGCAGGGCCGCGGGCACAACTTGCGCCTCCCCGCGGGGAAGCGGCACACCAAGGGCCTGCGCGTCCCGGAGGATGGCGTCGGCCGGCTCCTCGCGGCACCAGTCGTGCAGTAGGCCCGCCAGGCGGGCCTCCGCCGCGTCCGCCCCGTGGACACGGGCCAACCGCTCGGCCTCCGCGGCCACGCGGACGCAATGCGCGGCCCGGTCCGGCGAGAGCCGGCCCTCCACCGCGCGACGGACCTCCCTGGGGTCGGGCGGTTCAGGGGTACCCCGCGCCCGGCTCACGTCGCCCATCCCGCTCCCCTCGCTATGCCCGCACCCCTCGTTCAGTGGTAGAGCCCCTCGGCGTGGATAAACGCCCGGACCGCATCGGGCAACAGGTAGCGGCCGGGCTGACCCGCCTGCAGGCGGCGGCGCAGGTCACGCGAGGAGATGTCCATCCCGCGCGTCTCCACCAGAACCGTCCGGGGGCGCAAGCCCGGAGGCTGTCGCCCGAGCCAGTCCTCCAGGGCCACGCGCGGCCAGCCAGGGCGCGACATGACAATGAAGGTCACCAGCTCGCATAGCACCTCCGGTTCGCGCCAGCTCCCGATTTCCGGGAGGCTGTCCGCGCCGAGCAGGTAGAACAATTCGTCCCCCGGGCGCTCGCCGCGCAGGGCGCGCAGCGTGTCCACCGTGTAGGATGGCCCCTCGCGCTCCAACTCCATGGCGCTTACGTGAAAGCCGGGGTTGCCGGCCACCGCCAGCCGAACCATCTCCAACCTGGCCCAGGCCGGCGCGGACACCATGCCCGGCTTGTGGGGCGGGCGCGCGGCGGGGACGAAGAGCACGCGGTCCAGGCCCCCAGCGAGGCGTGCCTCCTCCGCAGCCGCGAGGTGGCCGGTATGGATGGGATCGAAAGTGCCGCCGAAGACGCCGACGCGCACGCCGGACGCACCCCCGCGTGGCCGCGACCTCGTCGCGGCCGGCCTCAGTTGCCCCCGTCGACGTGGGCCCGCGCCGCCACCTGGCTGCCTAAGGCGGGAACCGGCTCGGCGTCCGCCGGCACCCCGTCTACCGAAGGGGCGGGCAACAGGTCCGAGCCCAAGCGAAAGCGCCAAACGCCCACCCGCGCCAGGCCCCCCGGTAAGGCCCCGGCGCGCCGCAGCCGCGCGGGCAGGCCCAGACGCTGCATCCGGGCCTTCAGGTAATCCACTGCCTCGGGGTTCGTCAGGTCCGCCATCGCCACCAAGCGCTCAATCTCCTCGCCGACGACCGCGAAGCCCTCCCCCTCCGCCCGGACGCCCAGCCGCGGGCGGACGGCCACGTGCAGCGCCACGTCCGCCGGTTCGCCGCCTGCCGGCATCTGGGCGGGACGGTTGGCGTTGAGCAGCGACCACACGGCCGCCAGGAGGTCGTCCACGCCGCGTCCGGTGGCGGCCGCCACCGGCACGGCGGTCAGGCCGCGCCGGCCCATGGCCGCGGCGAAGGCAGGCCAGCGCACATCCCACTCCGGCAGGTCTGCTTTGTTGGCGGCCACCACCCGGGGCCGTGCGGCGAGAGCGGGGTCGTGACGCCGCAACTCTTCCTCCACCACGGCGAAGTCGACCAAGGGGTCGCGCCCCTCGGTGCCGGCCACATCCACCACGTGGATCAGCACCCGGGTCCGCTCAAGATGGGATAGGAAGGCGTGGCCCAGCCCGTGTCCCGCATGCGCGCCCTCGATGAGGCCTGGGATGTCGGCCAGCACAAACTCTCGTTCGCCACGGCGCACGACGCCCAACTGCGGCTCCAACGTGGTAAAGGGGTAGGCGGCGATGCGCGGCCGCGCGGCGGACACGGCCGCGAGCAAGGTCGATTTGCCGGCGTTGGGCATGCCCAGCAGCCCCACGTCGGCGAGAACCCGCAGCTCCAGGTGGAGGATGCGCTCCTGCCCGGCCTCCCCGCGCTCGGCGAAGCGCGGGGCCTGGCGCACGCTACTCACGAACCGGGAGTTCCCGCGGCCGCCCCGGCCGCCGCGCGCGACGCGGGCTCGTTGGCCCTCGGCGAGGAGGTCGGCGAGGGGCGCGCCGCCCTCGCCGTCCACGGCCAACGTCCCCGGCGGGACGCGCACCTCCAGGTCCGTACCGTCGGCGCCGCGCTGCTGGCGGCCGTGCCCGTCCCCTCCGGGGGCGGCCGCGAAGCGTTGCCGCTGGCGAAACGACGCAAGGGTGGCCAGTTGGGGGTCGGCGACGAGCCAAACGTCCCCGCCCCGGCCGCCGTCGCCGCCGTCGGGCCCCCCCATGGGGACGTACTTCTCGCGGCGGAAGGAGACCGCACCCCGGCCCCCGTCCCCTGCACGGACCAGCACCTCGGCTCGGTCGATGAACACACGCAGCCCCCCGCCCGGCGCCCTCGCGGGCCCGGTTTCACCGCGCCACCCAGGGTCGTCCGCCCCGGAGGTGGACGACATGATCGCACCCGGGCGCGGTGGCCGCCCCTAGCATGACCACGGTCAGCCCCCGCGCGGCGGCGATGCGCCGAGCATGGGGCCCCGCCAAGGTCAGCGGCCACCGCCGCGCCAAGCGGCCCGTCGCCGTTGCCTCCCCGGCGACCACTTCCCGGTGATCAATCCAGATCCAGAGGGGGGGCTCAAACCTCACCCGACGGTCGCTCCAGGGCGTCCACCTCGGCGGCCATCGAGGGCCTGAGCCCGCCCCGCTGAGGGGACACCCCGCCAAAGGGACCGCCGTGGCGCGCTGAGGCCCGTTTACGAGGGCTGCAAGCACATCGCGTCTCGGAAACGCCCAGTGCGCCGGAGCCTATGTCGGGGATCAGCGCCCCGAGCCAAACGCGAGAACTGCGCCGCTAGCCCCCCGCTCCGGCACTGGCCGCGGCCTCGGGCGCCGCCGCCGCCAGGGCGGTCGCGGCCAGCACGTGGACCCGCTTGCGCCCCGCCGAGGTCGCAAACCGCACTACGCCGTCCGTCATGGCGAAGAGCGTGTCATCGCTACCGCGGCCCACGCCCCGGCCGGGTTGTACGCGTGTGCCCCGCTGCCGCACCAGCACCGTGCCGGTCGTGACCACCTCGCCATCGAAGCGCTTGACGCCCAGGCGCTTGCTGCGGCTGTCCCGGCCGTTGCGGGAACTGCCGCCACCCTTCTTGTGCGCGAAACGCTGCAGGTCGAACACCCACGGCGCGCGGTTCATGCGCCCCCACCCTTTCTTCCAGGGATCGGGGAGGCCGCCCCATCCCCCACATGGTCGCCGTCGCCCCCGACCAGCAGATGCCGCCTGGCTCGCGCGGGAACTCCCCCCGCAGGGCCTAGCCCGCGGCCCCAGCGGCTCGCTCCCTACCCTCCGGTGCCCGCCTTGCCGCGCGGGACGCCCACCGGGCCCCCAGGGGCATCGGCAACGCGGATGCGGCCGGGGTAGGCGGCCGCGATCGCACAGAGGCCGAGCCGCATGGTCTCCAGGACATCCTGCGCCCGCCCCATGGCCCCTGCGTCGATGCCCGCGGGAAGCCGACACGCCAGGTGCCCACCCGCAGTCGTCACGTGCACGTCCAGCCCGAGCTGCCGCTCCAACCCCAGCACAGCGGCCTGCGCCAGCGCGGACACCCCGGCGCACACGATGTCTGTGCCGTAGGGTCCGGCGCCAGCGTGGCCATCGACCGAAAAGGCATCGATGGCGCCCTCTGGAGAGCGGTCAATACGCACGCGCAGCACACGCATCGCCTCGCCCGTCCGGCACAAGCCCAACGCAACCCCGAGCACGTGCGCGGACGCCCGGCCGCCGTGGCGACGCGGGCATCCGCGCGACGGGGTTCAGGCCGAAGCCGTAGGCAGGTCCCCGGCGACGGAGGTGCCATCGGCCGGCTCTGGAGCAACGCCCCCTCCGACCGACTCCACGACCGCGTTCCCGTCCCCAGCCACGTCGCCGTCCGGCGCCGACCCGCCTGGGGTGCGGATCCCGGTGACCTGCACCACCGTCAACGATTGGCGGTGCCCCGTCTTGCGCCGGTAATTCACTTTGGCCTTGTACTTGAACACCACGATCTTCCGGCCACGCGCCTGGGCCAGCACCTTGCCGACCACGGCAGCACCTGGCACCGTGGGGTGACCGGGTATCAGTATGCCGTCGCCAGCCAGACACAGCACCCGGTCCAAGACCACCTCGTCGCCGGGCGCGACGTCCAGCAACTCCAGACGGACGACGTCGCCCTCGCGTACACGCAACTGCTTGCCGCCCGTTTCCACGACGGCGTACAACAGAGATCTCCCCCCCGGCGCCGCCCCGCCCCGCCGGTCTGCTCGCCACCCTCGCTGAACGGACGGACGCCCCGCATCCTATCCAGCAGGGAGGCGGCCTGTCAACCGCAGAGCCTACTTGACGGTCACCGTGGCGCCGACCTCTTCCAACTGCTTCTTGACGTTGGCGGCCTCGTCCTTGCTGACCTTCTCCTTCACCGGCTTGGGCGCGCCGTCCACCAGGTCCTTGGCCTCCTTGAGACCGAGTTGCGTCACCTGCCGGACCACCTTGATGACCTGGATCTTCTTATCGGCGGGCGCCGCCTCGAGGATCACGTCGAACTCGGTCTGCTCCTCGACCACCGCCGCCGCAGGCCCGGCGGCAGCCGCCGCGGGCGCGGGCGCCGCCACGGCAGCGGATACGCCAAACTTCTCCTCGAAGGCCTTGACAAGATCGGCCAACTCCAGAACCGTCATGCCGGACACTACGTCCAGAACTTGCTCCACCTTCGACAACGCGGGACACCTCCTCAAACCGTTGGTCACTGTTCGCTCCACTACCCATGGCCACGTCACGCTGTGGGGCCGACGGCAAGGCCCGCGTGGCGAACATCACGGGGTGACGGGTCAAACAACCCTGCGCTGCGACCAAGTGGCGCTCGGGCCCTGAGGCACCGGAGTTGCCCCGCCCGGGCCGGGGCGCGTCCCGGCGACCGTCCTGGCGCTAGGCCTCGCCGGCCACGGGTGCCGCCTCGGCTCGGGCCTTGGCCAACTGCTCCGCCACGGTGACGAGGCCGCGGATCGGCGCAGACAGCATCGCGCCGACCAGGGCGAGCGGTGCGGCGAAGGCACCCGCGACCTGTGCCAGGAGCACCTCGCGTGGGGGCAAATCGGCAAGGGCGCGCACCGCCTGCTCGCCCACCACGCGACCGTCGAGCACGCCGCCTTTGAAGCGCAACGCCTGGTGGTCACGGGCGAATCGGGCAAGGACGCGGGAGGCGTCCGTCGGTTCCTCCAAGCTGAAGGCGACGGCGGTGGGCCCGCGCAGGTACCCGTCCAGCCCATCGACGCCGGCCTGGCGGGCCGCCAGTTCGACCAGCGTGTTCTTCACGACGCGGTAGGTGACGTGCGCTTCGCGCAACTGGCGCCTGAGCTCACCCTCCTCGCCGACGCGTAGCCCCCTATAGTCCACGACGACGCAGGCTGGCGCCTCGCGCAGCAGCCGCGCCAGCTCGGCGACCGTCTCCTCCTTCTCGCGGCGCTGGGGCGTGAGCATGCTGCCCGCGCTGGCCACGCGATCTCCTCCTTCGTCCCGGCCTCCCCGGCACAGGGAGCAGGACGCTCCGCGCTGCCAGGAACACCGTCGCGCAACACAAAAAGCCCTCCACCCGAGCGTGGAGGGTCAGACGGACTAGCCGACGACGCGGCTGCCGGTGCCCCACCTCGGCAGGCGGCGTCAAGACGCCGTTGGGCCCCCGTCAGGGGCACCTGCTGTCTCGGGTGGATCGTGCTGACTGCCAAACGGAAAGGGTACACAAACACGAGACGCAAGTCAAGGGGGGCCCAGAGTCTAACAGGTTCCCGCCCCATCCGACCCGAGTGGCCTTACTTAGGTGGTGCCCCGTGCACCACGCTGCCGCCACCGACCGCTTTACCGGTACCGCCCGCGAGAGCGGTCGCCGACGTCCATGGGCCACAGGGCCGACCCAGATGGGCCCGCCGACGCCCTCCCCGATCCCACCCGAGTCCGTGCCGCCACACGGAGCCCGAGGGCGCCTGCTCAGGACGCCGCCCGCACCGTCACCGTGGGGTCCACCGGCACGCCGGGCCCCATCGTCGACGTGACGGTGATGGAACGTACGTACGCGCCCTTCGCCGCGGCCGGCTTGCTGCGGTAAATGGCGTCGAGCAGGGCCTCGAAGTTCTCCACCAGGGCGTCGACCTCAAAGGACGCCTTGCCTACGGGGGCGTGGACCACGCCGCCCGTGCGGTCCGTCCGATACTCCACCTTGCCGGCCTTGACCTCGGCCACGGCGCGCCCGATCTCCTGGGTGACGGTGCCGGAGCGCGGGTTGGGCATGAGGCCGCGAGGCCCGAGGATGCGGCCCAGGCGACCGACGGCGCTCATCATGTCCGGGGTGGCCACGGCCACGTCGAAGTCCAGCCAGCCGCCCTGGACGCGCGCCACCAGGTCGTCGGCACCCACGACATCGGCGCCGGCCTGCTCCGCTTCGCGCGCGCGATCACCCCGAGCGAACGCCACAACGCGCACAGCCCGCCCCAGGCCGTGCGGCAGGGACACGGCGCCTCGCACCACCTCGTCGGTGTGCCGTGGGTCGACGCCCAAGCGGAAGGCCACTTCGACCGTCTCATCAAATCGCGCGCCCGCCAGGCGCTTGACCAGCGCCAGTGCGTCCGCCGGCCCATACAGCTTCTTCTCGACCTGCTTCACGGCGTCCCGGTAGCGCTTGCCGTGCCTCTTCACGCCGACACCCTCCCCGTAACCCGGTCCACGCCCGACGCCGGCCAGGAGGCGCCGAGCTTCAGGCCTCCACGACCTCCAGGCCCATGCTGCGCGCCGTCCCCTCGATCATGCGCTCGGCCGCGCCAAGATCCGTCGCGTTGAGGTCCGGCAGCTTCTCCCGTGCGATCTCGCGCACCTGTGCGCGCGTCAGGCGCCCCACCTTCTTGGTGTTGGGGTTGCTGCTGCCGGCCTCAATCCCGGCGGCGCGCTTGAGGAGCACGGGAGCCGGCGGCGTCTTCAGCACGAAAGTAAAGGAGCGGTCCGCGTACACGGTGATCACGGCCGGCACGATCAGCCCGGCCTGCTCGCGCGTCCGCTCGTTGAACTCCTTGACGAACGCCATGATGTTGATGCCCTGTGGACCAAGGGCGGTCCCCACGGGCGGGGCCGGGGTCGCCTTGCCCGCCGGAATCTGCAGCTTGACCACGGCCTGGACCTTCTTCGCCATCTTCCGCCCCTCCGCCGCGCTCCCGAGCGCCCGGCTCAGATCTTCTCCACCTGGTTGAAGTCCAGTTCCAGCGGCGTCTCCCGCCCGAACATCGACACGAGCACACGCAGCTTACCGCGGGCATGATCGATCTCGTCGATTACGCCGATGAACCCGTCGAACGGTCCGCTGCGCACGCGGATGTTCTGCCCGACCTCGACGTCCAGACGGGGGATGGGCTTCTCCTCGCCCAACCCCATCTGCTCGAGGATGGCGTCGACCTCCTCCTGGCCCAGGGGGGTCGGGCGGTTGCCTGAGGACACGAAGCCCGTCACGCCCGGGGTGTTGCGCACCACGTACCAGGAGTCATCGTCCAGCCGCATCTCCACGAGCACGTAGCCAGGGAAGATCTTGCGCTTGACCGTCTTGCGCTTGCCTTCCTTGGTGAGCTCGATCTGCTCTTCCTCCGGAACGAGGATCTCAAAGACGCGGTCTTCCATCGCCATGGACCTGAGCCGCTTCTCCAGGTTGGTCTTCACCTTGTTCTCATACCCGGAGTAGGTGTGGATGACGTACCACTTGCGGTTGGGGTCCGCGGGCTCGGCCGGGGCCTTGGCCGGCGGGGGGGCGTCCGTCCCATGCGCGGAATCGGCGGACCCGGCGTCTTCGGCGTCGACATCCACCTCTTCCGCATCCGGCACCGGGGACAGGTCCACGGATTCCGTCGCCATCAACCCCCTTGGACAGGCCCAGCTGGACGGCCCGCCGGGCCGGCCGCTCGGAGCGCACCCCCCGCCGACACCCGGCGAATGGAACCACGCCCCGACGGGCGCATCAGGCGACAGGGGGCGCTAGGCAGTGCCGAGGATCGCCGTGAGTGCCCAGTTGAGCAGGGCGTTGAATCCCGCCATGAAGCCGGCGAGCACGGCCACCATGAGGATGACGACTCCGGTGAACGCCAGCGTCTGGCGGGAGGACGGCCATGTAACCTTCTTCGCCTCGTTGCGAACCTCGCGCACGTACCGGCTGATGCGCTCGAACAACGGATTCACCCCGCCGACGCCAGCCGGCACAGACGCGAATTGGAGCGGACAGAGAATCTGGCAGGCCCGGAGGGATTCGAACCCCCAACCAACGGATTTGGAGTCCGCCGCTCTACCAGTTGGAGCTACGGGCCTGCTTGCCCGAACGAAATGGTCAGCGGGTCTCGCGGTGGACGGTGTGGCTGCGGCACCACCGGCAGTACTTCTTGAGCTCGAGGCGGCCGGAGGTGTTCTTCTTGTTCTTCGAAGTGTGGTAGTTGCGCCGCTTGCAGTCGTTGCAGGCGAGCGTCACTAACACCCGGTTGGTCGAAGCGGCCACGAGCGCAGCCCCTTTCCACGCGCGACCAGCGTCGGCTTCTCAGCATAGAGAGCGGTGCGGGGAAAGTCAAGCGCGGAGCGGTCGGGGGCAGGGCCTTGCGTGTGCGGTGGTACGCCAACGTCTGGGGCACCCCGCACGGATCGCGATGGGTACCCACCGCACCGAACAGCGCCGGGACCCCCGCGGTCGAGGCAGCGCCCCGCCAACATCCGATGCGGTGGAAAGAGGTGGTGCCCCAGGGGCCGCGTCTTTCTCGGCATGCCTCCTCAGCGAGGAGGTTCGCATGGTAACCGGCAGATCGGGAGGGGAACGGGCGCCCCGGGGTGGGGTGCGGGGCGCAAAGGACGGGCGCCGCCTGGCGCGTCACTGTGCAGATCCCACGCCCTTAGCGGGGTGACGCCACCCTGGCCCTGCGCGCCCCAGCGCAGGAATGGATTGCCGGCGCGGTGAAGGACGGTGCGGGCGGCTGCGCCGCGGCTCGCATGCGCGATGCGGGCAGGCGCCCAAGCGCGTAAACCCGCCGCGCGGCGCATAGGGGGAGACGGCGTAAACGGGTCCGACGGCCGCGCGGGGGGGCGGGAGGACGCGGCCGCTGCGGCGCCGTATGCCGTTCCTCCGCCGGACTGGCCCGCTCTGCGCGGCGGTTGGGCGTGCGGCGTTGCGGCCCAGGATGACCTGGCCACCGCGAGCAGCCGGCCGGGTGGGGCGGACTCGGTCGGGATGGCCGGGCCGGCGGGTCGGAGCCGCCGGCCGTCGCTTCACCAGGGTGGTCGCTTTCACCGGCCCTGGCGGTCCGGTACGGTCCCCCCGTCGCGTCGCTCACGGAGCGGGCCCCGGGGTGGATGGCGGGCAACCTTCCGGGACAGTCTTCCGCCGGTGAGGGCGGCACGCCCACGCACGCCACCTGGCGGAAGTCGTCCGGCCTTCTCGGCCGCAGCCCGGTCTGGTCTCTGGCGGACCGGGGCGGCCGAGCGCCGATCTTGTGGCGAAGGGTGGCAGGCGATGTCCACCTTCCCGGCGGGGCGTGGCTCTCTGGCGGCCGTGCGGCCCCCGCGCCAGCGGCACGACATCCTGATCCTGTCTGCCCGCTACGGCGAGGGCCACTGGCAGGCCGCGGCGGCCGTGCGCGAGGCCCTGGGCGGCGCAGGGAACCCCTTGATGCTCGACTACATCGAGATGGCCAACCCGGCGCTCAACCGCACGGCGCGCCGTGTGTACATCGCTTCGATCAAGCACTTCCCGCGCGGCTACGGGTGGTTCTACCGGAAGACCAGCGCCCTCCCCCCGTACTCGCGCTTCAACAACCTGGTCAACGGTCTCGGACGCGAGCGGCTGGCCGACCTGATCGCGGACGTCCAACCGGCAGTGGTCGTGTCGACCTTCCCCGTGCAGGCCGGCGTGCTGTCCGAACTGCGCCGGGCCGGGCGCGCACGGGTACCGGCCGTGACAGTGATCACCGATAACACGGTGCACAGCCAGTGGGTCCATCCGTATACGGATCTGTACTGCGTCTCCAGCGAGGAGGTTGCGGACCTGCTCCTGCGACGGGGGGTGCCGCCGAGCCGGGTGGCGGTCACCGGAATCCCGCTGCGGGGGGCCTTCGCCCGGCGGGGGGACGGTGCGGAGATCCGCCGCCGCTACCGCTTCGATCCCTCGTTGCCCATCGCGCTGGTGATGAGCGGGGCCTTTGGCGCGTTGGGCGGTGTGCTGGAGGCCTGCCGCACCCTGACCCACCTCGGGACTCCCCTGCAACTCGTGGTCGTCGCTGGCAAGGACAAGCAGTTGCTGGCCCGCCTGCAGCGGGTGGGTGGCCACCTGCCCTTTCCGGTCCACACCTTCGGCTACGTGGAGCAGATCGCCGACTTTATGAGCGCCGCCTCCCTGTTGGTGACCAAGGCGGGAGGTGTCACGACCGCCGAGGCCCTGGCTCTGGGTCTGCCCATGGTCATTTACCGGGCGATCCCCGGACAGGAGGAGGCCAATGCCGCATACCTCTGCCGTCACGGCGCCGCCATCAGCGCGCGCCACCACGGCGAACTGGGCGAGGTCTGCCGGGGCCTGCTCGCCACGCCGGCGCGCCTGGACGCCATGCGGCTGGCCGCGGCGCGCCTCGGTCGCCCGCACGCCTCGCGCGACGTGGCGGCGATGGTGCTGCGCATGGCGGGCGAACCCGAAGGCCCGGGAAGCCACGGGCCTCGCGCCGGGCCCGCGGGGGCGAGGGCATGACACGGCAGGCCTCCGGCGTCACCAACCGCCGGGCTCCCGCGGCGCCGCTTAGCGACACACTGGCTCCGCCCACACGACACCGGCCCCCGGTACCAGCCGAGGCGTCCTCAGGCGCGGCCGGCGGGGCGCACGGAGACACCCGCTCACACCCCCCGGCGGGGGGTGTGAGCGGCTTGCCGCGGCGGAACAGCGGCGCGGGCGAACCCGGGCTGACGGTGGGCGAGCTGTTGCGCCGTCCGCAGATCTGGGGCTTCGTCGTGACCACGGCCAGCGTGGAGTTCTGTCGTGGCGCACTGTTCATCGCCCTGCTTCCGGCCTATCTCCCCCAGCGGATGGGCGTCAGCGTGGCCGGGGTGGGCCTGGTCATCGCGGCCCAGTACCTGGCCGACACGCTGTTCAAGATCCCCACGGGCTGGCTGGTGGATCGGCTGGGGCCTTGGCGGACCCTGCTGCCCTTTCTCACCCTGGCGGCCTTGGCCGTCTACCTCCTACCGCGCGCCCACACGCTGCTTCCCCTCGTCCTCCTGGCGCTGCTGTTCGGCCTGGGCACCTCGGCCAACTGGCCAGCCGTGCTGGCCGGCAGCGTGCACATCTCCGGTTTGGCCTCTCGCGCCAGCGCGACCAGCATCACGTTCCTGGCCTGGCTGGCCGCAGGGGGCATCGGCCCCGTGCTGATCAGCTTTCTCATGGGCAGGGGTTACGCGCTACCGCTCCTCCTGCTGGCGGTGGTCGTCACCGCTGGCCCCGCGGCGGCCCTGCTGGGATCGAGCGGCCTCCTGCGCAGTCCGCTCGATCCCGATTGGTCCCCCCGCCCGCGGGGCAGGGCGGAGACACGGGATGCGGCGGCCGCGTTGCGGGAAAACCTGGGCCGTGCGGCGTGGTTGATCCCCGGGATGTACGTGCAGATGCTGGCCCTGGGCATGCTCATGCCTGTGCTCGTGCCGTTCGCCCGCCAGGTGCTGCACCTGAGCCAGCCTCAATACGGGCTCATCCTGCTCGGCGGCGGTGCGGTTACGGTCCTGTGTCTGGTCCCCATGGGTCGGGTCGTCGACCGCTTTGGGAGCAAGGCCCCGCTGGTAGCTGGGTTCCTGCTCGCCGGGGCCGCCGTCCTCCTGGTCGCCCGTGGCAACGCCGTTCCCGACCTGCTCTGGCGGGTCGGACTGCTAGGCCTCTCTTACGCCCTCATCCTACCGGCGTGGAACGGTCTGACGGTCGGGCAGATCGCCGAGGACCGCCGTGGCCTGCTCCTGGGAGTGTTCATGGCCATCGAGGGCATCGGGGAGACGACCGGCCCCGTCGTTGGTGGGTGGTTATACACGCACATGGGCTTCCGTGTGCCATTCGAGGCCACGGCCCTGGTGCTGTTCGCCATGGCCGCCTTTTACCTCGTGGTCCCAGCGCGTAGCTTCCGCGCCCGGCAGGGGGACCCCGTTGCTCGCTAAGTGGGCAGTCTCCGCAGCCTTCGCACTGTTCGTCGGATACGACCTCCTCCCCGACCTGATGGAACGGCGCGCGCCAACCTCCATCCGGCGGGGGCCCGGGTCGGCGGGGGCCGTCGCGCTCACTTTCGACGACGGCCCTCACCCCGAACTGACCCCCCTGGTGCTGGAGGCGTTGGCAGCAGCCTCGGCGCGTGCCACATTCTTCCTCGTCGGGGAGAATGTCCGGCGCTACCCCGCTCTGGTGCGAGAGCTCGTCGGCGCCGGACACGCTGTGGGCGTCCACACGGACACGCACCGGCATGCCTGGCTCTGCACACCCGCGCGCATGCGGCAGGAGATCACGCGGTGCTTGGAAACCATCGGCGAGGCCACGGGCCGGCGCCCCCTCTGGTTCCGGCCCCCATACGGGGCGTTCAACGCGGTCACCCGCCGGATGGCCCACGGGGCTGGTCTGCACGTCGCCCTCTGGAGCTGCGACGCCGGCGACTGGCTGCCCGGTGCTAGCCAGCAAGGCATCGAGGGCCGTGTGATCGCCGGCCTGGCCCCGGGCGCCGTGATCGACTTGCACGACGGCGGCCAGACCTTGCCGGGCTGCAGGCACATGGCGGCGGCGCTGCCCGCGGTGCTGTCGACTATGCGGGCACGCGGCTTGTCCGCCGTGCACCTCGGGGAGTTTTTCGGGCTGCCCGCTCTGGCGGACTAGGGGCTGCGCGCGCGGGGCACCCGAAAGCGGGCCGAAAAGGTACCGGCGAGGGTGGAAGAATGGGCCACCGCGGGCGTACAACACGGGGGGGGCGGGACCCACGGCTCCCGCGCCGCAGGCGCCGGCCGGGGGCCCCGCCCGAACGGAGAGAGCGGTTGCCCCCGGCTGCCCGAGGGCAACGGAAGGGAACGGCGACCGGCGTGATACGCACCCCGCGGCTTGACGGCCGGGCCCAGCGCCTCGATGCGCCCCCCGCTTTCTGGCAGTGGCTCATGACCCCGGTGGAGTGGCTGTTCACCAAAATGGCGGGGAGCCGGCCGGTGCCCGGCGCGTGCGGCGCCTTCCTCGTCGCCTACCACCCCCACCGGGGCGGGGCCGTGTGCCTGCCTGACGGCACGGTGGTGCACCAGGGAGACCCCGTGGCGGAGCTGCACTTCTGGAACCGGCACATCGCCGAGCGGAGCGGGCGAGACGCGCACGCCATCACCTGGCGTCTCGTCCGCGACATCCGCGCCGACCTGCGCGTCCTGGCCCGCGTCGTCCTCGCTGGCGAGTTCGCGGCGGGCGCGGTCGCCGTGTACGGCGCCAGCCCCGTGGCCGCCGGTGCCGAGCGGCTCGGTTTCACCGTGCTGCCCCTCCGCGCGGGCTGGCGGCGGTCCCTGCTCTCCTTCTGGCAATTGACGGTGCGGCGGGTCTTCCGGCCAGCCGGAGTCCACGCCGAACTCCAGGCGACCACCATGGAGGCCTGGCTAAGCCGCAGGCGCCTGCTGGAGCTGTATGGGCCTGGCCGCGCGAACCGCGCGAGCCGGGTGGCGCGCCCGTCGGATCCTGGCGGCGGGCACGAGGACCGGCGGATGGGGCATTGACGGCGGCCTCGCTACACCACGCCCCCCCAGCCGTAGCGAGGCCGCCCCGACCGCATGCGACCCATCGGCGTGCGTGCGGCGGGCCGACGGCGGGGGCCCGCCCTCACTGCGCGACCCATCGATTGTACGTGTGGCCGGCCGACCGCGCGAGGCCCGTCCGTGCGGGCCGCCGACCACACCGTGCCCGGCAGCCGCGCGGAACCGTTACCCGCGCCTAACGGCGCGCCGGCCCCTGGCCAGCAGCCAGAGCACCACGGCTAGGGCCAGCGCGCCTAGCACCACCACCGTGTAGCGGTCGAACCACGGGCCGATGGCATGCCACCGGCCGCGCAGGGCGTAGCCCAACGCGGCCAGCACACCGGACCAGAGGGCCGAACCCAGGACGGTGTACGCGGTGAAGCGAGCCGGGGGCATGGCGGCCGCCCCGGCAGGGAAGGAGATGTACGTGCGCACCCCCGGCAACACGCGCCCCACCAGCACGGCGAGCCCGCCACGCCGATCCCACCAGGCATAGGCCGCCGCAAGGTGGCCGTGGGCGTGCCGGTCCGCGCCGCCGCCTGTCTGCGCCCCCAGGCGCGCACGGATGCCGGCGCCTATGCCGTAGGCGATCCAAGACCCAAGCAGGTTGCCCGCCGTGCCGAGCGCAATGACACCGACGAGGGCGGGGAGATTGGGGCTCAGCAGCCCGCCGAGCGGCATGATGACTTCGCTCGGCAGGGGGATACCCGCGCTCTCCACGGTCATCCCCAGCAGGATGCCGAACGCGCCATACCGGTTCACCAGGTGCTGCGACAGGGTGTCGAGGATCACAGCCGCCGCCCCCCGCTCTCGGACGGATCCGGCAGGCCGGACCCCTCTCTCCCGCCCCCCGGTGGCAGGCCGATGTCGCCCCGCCACTGACGCGCCGCGAACTGTACGGATGCCGCGGCCCGGTAGGCCGCCGACCGCGCCGTGGCTAGGTCTGACCCGCGCCCCACGACCGTCAGCACCCGTCCCCCCGTCGTCGTCCACTCCCCGTCCCGCAGCGCCGTGGCGGCGTGAAAGCAGAGGGCCCCATGAACGCCGCCGTCCGAGCACAGGCCTTGGATCCGTCCTCCCGCGCGCGGCGCCTCCGGGTAGCCGGGGGAGGCCAGGACCACCCCCAACGCCGCCTCCGGCGCGCGCGGCGCGTCGCCATCCCCAGGCAACCCGCCGCGCGCCGCGACCAGCCAGTGCTCGGCGATCGGCCCGGCGAGGAGTGGCAGCAGGGCCTGAGCCTCTGGATCCCCCAACCGGCAATTGAACTCCAACACCCGAGGCCCGGCGGCCGTGAGCATGAGGCCCGCAAAGAGAAAGCCCACGAAGGGCACACCCTCGGCAGCCAAAGCCGCTACCGCCGCGCGGAGGATGCCTCGCACCTGGGTGCGTGTGGCTTCATCGAGCTCGGGCACGGGCGCAAAGGCCCCCATGCCGCCGGTCATCGGCCCTCGGTCCCCATCGAGCAGGCGCTTGTGGTCGCGGGCCTCGCCCAGGTACCAGACGCGCTGGCCGTCGCAGAGGGCGAACGCCGACAGTTCCACCCCGGCTAGAAACTCCTCGAACACGACCGGCCCGCGCGCCGCCAGCAGGCGGGCGGCCGCCAGGGCTTCGTCTCGAGTCTCGGCGACGACCACACCCTTGCCGGCCATCAGCCCATCCGCCTTGCACACCACGGGCAGGGGCCAGCGAGCCGCGAGTTCCAGCGCCCGCGGAACGTCCTCCGCCACCTCGAAGGCCGGGGCGGGGATCCCGTGCCGCCGGCAGAAGGCCATCGCCCAGCGCTTGCTGCCCTCGATGCGCGCCGCCGCCGCGCCCGGGCCGAGGACCGCCAACCCCTGCGGGCGCAGCGCGTCGGCCACCCCGTCCACCAGCGGCCCCTCCGGGCCCACCACCACCAGATCAACGCCCTCCCGGCGGGCGACATCGGCCAGGGCGGCGGCGTCGTCCGCCGCTACGGGCACGCAGCGCGCGACGGACCGCATCCCCGGATTCCCCGGGGCCGCCCACACGTGCACCCCGTCCTCCCGCGCGAGCCGCCAGCACAGCGCGTGCTCGCGCGCCCCGCCACCCACCACCAGCACACGCACACCGACGCCCTCCCGGCTCCGTGCGGCGGGTGCGGCCGCGCCACACGGCATGCTGTCCTCGGCACAGGCCAGGTGTCCCGCCTTGCGGCACACGGCCACGCGTTGTTGCGCCCGCGCCGCCAACCTCAGTGGCGAAAGTGCCGCCGGCCGGTCACCACCATGGCGATGCCGGCGGCGTCACAGGCGGCGACGGAGTCGGCGTCGCGGAGCGAGCCCCCGGGCTGGACCACGGCCGCGATACCCGCATCCGCGGCCGCGCGCACCACGTCGTCAAAGGGGAAGAAGCCGTCCGAAGCGAGTACGGCCCCCCGGGCGCGTGCACCGGCCTGGGCCAGCGCGTGGCGCGCCGGATCGATGCGGTTGGGCTGGCCGCCACCCAGGCCGATGCTCTGGCGGTCGCGGCTGACCACGACGGCGTTGCTGCCCACCGCCCGCACGATCTCCCAGGCGAAGGCCAGTTCCTCCAGCTCTCCAGCGGTGGGTGCCCGCCGCGTGACGCAGCGCCACGCGGATGGGACGGTGGGGACGCGGTCTTCGTCCTCTACCAGGAGGCCGCCGCTGACGCGGCGCAGGCGGTAATCCAGCGCGCGGCCCACGGCTGGCGGCGGGCAGGCTAGTACCCGCAGGTTCTTCTTGGCGCGCAGGGAGGTGACCGCATCCGCGGTCACCTCGGGCGCGATCAGCACCTCGAGGAAGAGGTCCGCGATCGCGGCCGCCGCCGCGCCGTCCAGCGGCCGGTTCCAGGCTACGACGCCGCCGAAGATGCTGACGGGGTCGGCGTCCCGCGCCCGCTGGAAGGCGTCCGCCGCGTCCTGGCCGATGGCCACGCCGCAGGGGCCGGCGTGCTTGACCGCCACCGCGGCCGGCGCTTGCAGCCGCCAGACGAGGTCCCAGGCGGCGTCCGCGTCCATCAGGTTGTTATACGAAAGCTCCTTGCCCTGCAACTGCTTGGCGTCGAGCAGCGAGGGCCCCGCGTTCAGGGCGTCCCGGTAGAGCGCGGCCCGCTGGTGCGGGTTCTCGCCATAGCGCAGGTGCATGGCGCGCACCAGGGCCAGGGGCAGTTCGGCAGGGAACGGGTCGTCTTCGCTGGCGGGCGCGGGCTCCCCAGCCCCCAGGTCGGCCAGGGGACCACCGCCCGCCAGCCACGCCGCGATGGCCGAGTCGTAGACGGCCGTGTGGCGAAACGCCGCCAGGGCCAGGCGTCGACGGCTCGCCTCCGAGAGCCCCCCCCCGCGGAGCTCCTGGAGCACGGGCTCATAATCGCCGGGCCGGCAGACGGCGGCGACGTGGGCGTGGTTCTTCGCGGCGGCGCGCAGCAGGGCCACCCCGCCGATGTCGATCGTCTCGATGCCTGGGCGCCGCGTGAAGGGGTACAGGTTGACCGCTACGAGGGCGATGGGTTGCGCCCCGAGGCGCGCCAATTCCTCCCGGTCCTCCGGACGGTCCGGCCGAGCGAGAATGGCGGCGTGGACCTGGGCCTGCAGCGTCTTCACCCGCCCGCCGAGCACCTCGGGCACACCGCCCAGGTCCTCGATGGCAAGAAACGGCAGTCCGGCCTCACGCAAAGCCTCGCCCGTGCCGCCCGAGGCCACAAGCTCCCAGCCGAGCTCGGTCAGGCCGCGCGCGAAGGGGATCAACCCCGCCTTGTCAGACACGGAAATCAGAGCCCTAGGCACCGCAGAGACCTCCCCCGAGAGTGCGCACCCGGCGCCCCTCGATGCTCACGCGAACCGCACCCGGCCCGCACCGGGCACGACCTCACCGACGACCGAGGCACCGGGCAACCTCCGGCACAGGGCGTCCGCCTCAGGAGCCGGCGCGAACAGGCAAAAGCCGATCCCGAGGTTGAACACGCGCCGCATCTCAGCCTCATCGATGCCCCCCAACCCCTGCAACCAGTCGAACACCGGCGGGCGCCGCCAAGTCGTCGGATCGAGCACGGCGTCGGCATCGGCCGGAAGCACCCGGTCCAGGTTGCCGGGGAGCCCGCCACCGGTCACGTGCGCCATCGCGTGGACGGAAGCCCCCGCGGCCAGGACGCCGAGCACCTCTCCCACGTAGATGCGCGTGGGCCGCAGGAGGTCCCCGGCGTGCGCGGCCGGGTCAACCCCGGCGGCGGCCAGGACGCGACGCACCAGCGAGAACCCGTTGCTGTGCAGGCCTGCGCTCGGCAGGCCGACGACCGCGTCCCCGACCCGGGCCCCGGCCCGCACCAGGCGCGACCGTTCGGCCACGCCGACCACCGTGCCCGAGAGGTCATAGCCGCCGGGCTGGATGATGTCGCCGGACTGGGCCGTCTCGCCGCCGACGAGGGCACACCGAGCCCGGCGGCAACCCTCGGCCACCCCCGCCACCACCTGGGCGGCGACCTCCGCTTCCAGCCGGTGCACCGACAGGTAGTCGAGGAAAAAGAGCGGTTCGGCGCCCATGGTCAGAATGTCGTTGGCGCACATGGCCACGCAGTCTATCCCCACGGTGTCGTGCCGCCCGATGGTCGACGCGAGCAGGACCTTTGTGCCCACATTGTCGGTACCGCTGACCAGCACCGGCTCGCGGTACCCTTCCGGCAGGCGGCAGGCGGCCGCGAAGAAGCCGACGCCATCCAGAACCTCAGGCCGCGACGCCTGCCCCGCCAGGGTAGCGATGCGTCGCACCATCTCGCCGTGGGAACTGCGGTCCACACCGGCCGTCGCATAGTCCGCCAACGCGGCGCGTCCCTCCTCGCGATACCGCTTAGGCGGGCGAAGCGCGGCGCTCGGCGCGCGGACGCGATCCCGTCTCGCGCCCAGGGACGGTGCCCCCCCCGCCGGAACGGTGCCGCGCTGGCTGGCGGTCGGCGTCAAGCGGCGTGACGGGATAGCGCCCCGAAAAGCAGGCCGTGCAAAAGCCCCCGCCCGCGCTCTGCACCGCGTCCACCGCCTCGGCGCATTCCAGAAAGGCCAGACTATCGGCGCCGACCATCTCGGCCATCCGCTGCGGCGTCTGTCCCGTCGCCAACAGCTCGCCGGACGACGGGATGTCGATGCCGTAGTAGCATGGATGCTGGAACGGTGGCGAGGCCACGCGCATGTGGACCTCGGCCGCTCCCGCCCGCCGGACCAGCCCGACCAAGTGGCGGGCTGTGGTGCCGCGCACCACCGAGTCGTCGACCAGCACCACGCGCTTGCCCTGGACCACCGAGGAAACCGCGTTGAGCTTCATACGCACGGCCGCCTCGCGCATGGCCTGGGTCGGCTGGATGAACGTGCGGCCGACATACCGGTTCTTAATCAGGCCGAGCTCGAACGGGATGCCGGCTTCCTCCGCGAAGCCCACCGCCGCGGAGATGCCGGAGTCCGGAACCCCCACCACGACATCGGCCGCCGCGGGAGCGCAGCGCGCCAGGCGCCGCCCCATCTCCTTGCGCACCAGATGCACGTTGCGCCCCTGCAGAACGCTGTCGGGCCGAGCCAGGTAGATGTACTCAAACAGGCAGAGATGGCGGCCGCCGCCCGCGGCCTCACGGACGACGCGCACACCGCTGGCGTCCACCTCGAGCACCTCGCCGGGGAGGAGCTCGCGCTCAAAGGTGGCGCCGACCGCGTCGAGGGCACAGGTCTCCGATGCCGCCACCACCGCGCCAGCCAACGTACCAAGCGCCAGCGGCCGGATCCCGTGGGGGTCGCGCGCGAGCCACAGGCGGTCGGCGGCGAGTACCGCAAGGGCGTAGGCGCCCTGTATGCGATCCAGAGCGGCCAAGAGCGCGTCCCGCACGGTTTGCGCGCCGGAGCGGGCCATCAGGTGGGGGATGACCTCGGTGTCCGAGCCCGTCTGGAAGATGGACCCTTGCGCCTCACACTCCATGCGCAACAGCAGCGCGTTGGTGAGGTTGCCGTTGTGGGCAACCGCGACGCTCCCCAGGCGGTACTGCAACAAGAGCGGCTGCGCGTTGGCCTCGGTGCTCGCGCCGGTCGTAGAGTAGCGGACGTGGCCGATAGCCGCCGCGGGGCGCGTCGCGGCCAAGGCATCGAGTTCCGCCTCCCGTAGGGCCTCGGCCACGAGGCCCACCCCGCGGACGGCGTGCACGCGCTCACCGTCCGCGGCGGCGATGCCGGCTGCCTCCTGGCCCCGGTGCTGCAAGGCGAGCAGGCCGTAAACCGCCATGTGGACGGGGTCCGGGTGGCCGAAGACCGCGAACACCCCGCACTTGTGGGCCAGGGATGCCGCCGGCTGGCCGCCACGCCCCGGGGCCGGTGCCCGGCCGCCCTGAAGCCCGCTGCCCGCGTCTTGCCCGCGTCCCGCTAGCGCAGCCACCGCGGCAACGCCTCCTCCCAGTCCGCACGGACACGCGCCAATTGGAGCGTGCAAACCGGCCGGCCACCGGCCGACACCGCGAGCACGCCGTCGGCGGTCGTGGCTCCGAGGCGCCTGCAGGCCAGACCCCGCTGGGCGCAGTCCGCCTCGAGCGCTGGGCCGTGCTCCGGCGGCACGGCGACGACCACACGGCCCGGACCCTCCCCGAAGAGGACCGCGTCCAGGCGCTGCCCCGGCCGAGCCGGCAGCGCGATGTGCGCGCCGACGCCGTCAGAGGCCAGCAGCGCACACTCGGCGAGTGCCACCGCCAGACCGCCGTCGGAGCAATCGTGCGCGCAGGCCAGGTGGTCGTGCGAGGCCAGCAACCCGAGGAGCGCCCCCTCCACACCCCAGTCCGGCCGCAGCGGCACACCAGCGCACACGCCCCAGCGCAGGCGCTGGTAGGCTGAGGCGTCGAGCCGCGCCCGGGTCAGCGGGCCCAGACCGTAGATGGCGAGCCCGTCCGCCGGGAACGCGGCACGGCGCGCACGGCCCGGGTCGGGCAGGACCCCCAGCATGCCGACGGCTGGCGTCGGCGGGATGCCCTGGCCAGCAGTCTCATTGTAAAAGCTCACGTTGCCGCCGGTCACGGGGATGCCGAGCCGCCGGCAGGCGGCCGCCATCCCGTCGATGGTACGCACGAACGCGCCCAGCACCGCCGGGTCCTCGGGGCTGGCAAAATTGAGGCAGTTGGTGAGGCCCCACGGGCGCGCGCCCACGCAGGCCACGTTACGCGCCCCCTCCGCCACCAGCAGCGCCCCGCCGCCGTACGGGTCAAGGGCGCAGGCGCCGCCGCCCATATCGAGCGCCAGCGCGATGCCGCGTCCCGTGGGCCTATGGCGCAGGACCGCGGCGTCCCCGGCCCCGGGCGGGACGACGGTGTTGGTCTGGACCTGATGGTCGTACTGCCGGTAAATCCAGCCCTTGGCCGCGAGCGTGGGCGCGGCGAGCAGGTCGAGCAGTACCCTTCCACCATCCTCCCCCGCGAGGTCCGCCCCGCCAGACTGATCCAGCCCCCCCCCGCCACTGGGGGGCGACCACGGGCGTGGCGACTCGGGCCGACGCGCCGGCCGCCGGTAGCGGGGCGCGCGCCGGGTGAGCGCCTCGACCGGGACGTCCGCCACCACTTCACCGCGGAAGCGGACGCGCATGCGGCCGTCCGGGACGACCGTGCCGATACGCGCGGCACTGAGACCATAGCGGCGGCAGACGGCGAGGATGGCCGGCAGGTCCGCCGGCGCGGCGACCAGTAGCATGCGCTCCTGCGACTCGGAGAGCAGGATCTCGTAGGCGTTCATCCCCGGTTCACGGCAGGGCACCGCATCCAGGTCGAGTTCCACACCGGTACCGGCCCGGGATGCGGTCTCGGTAGCGGCGGAGGTGATCCCGGCGGCGCCCAGGTCGTTCATCCCCCGCAGGAGACCCGAGGAGGCGAGTTCCAAACACGCCTCCAGCAGGAGCTTGCCGACGAACGGATCGCCGACCTGTACCGCCGGGCGCATCTCCTCGGGCTTCTCGGCGAAGGTGCGCGAGGCCAGCAGGCTCGCCCCGTGGATGCCGTCCCGGCCAGTGCGGTTGCCGACCAGCAGCAGCGCGTTGCCCGGGCCGGGTGCCGCGCCGCGCTGCAGGTGCTCCCGGCGGAGGAAGCCTACGCACATCACGTTGACCAGCGGGTTGTCCGCGTACGCAGGATCGAAGCCGGCCTCGCCGCCGACCGTCGGCACGCCGACGCAGTTGCCGTAGTGGGCGATACCCTCCACGACGCCGCCCGCCAGGTGGCGCGCCCGCGCGACCACGGGATCGCCGAAGCGCAGCCCATCCAGGAGCGCGACCGGGCGCGCACCCATGGTGAAGATGTCCCGCAGGATGCCGCCCACGCCCGTGGCTGCGCCCTGGAACGGCTCGACGGCCGAGGGGTGGTTGTGGGACTCCATGCGCAGGGCTACGGCGTGGCCCTCGCCCAGGTCGAGCACGCCCGCGTTCTCACCGGGCCCTACGAGCACCTGCGGGGCCTCCGTGGGGAAGCGTCCGAGGAAGGCGCGCGACGACTTGTAAGAACAGTGCTCCGACCACATGGCGCCGAAGAGGCCCAACTCCACGTCCCCGGGCGCGCGCAGCAGCAGGCGGCAGACCGCCGCGTACTCCGCCTGGCTCAGGCCCACCGCCTCCCATCGCGGCGGGGCGGCCGGCGCCCCCGGCACGGCCGCTGGTGGCTCTGTCGGGGGCAAAAGCGGGGACGCACCGCCTCCCGCGGCCGACGCATCTGGGACAGCCGCCGGCGTCCGCCTAACCACGGGCGTCCCCCTCCCGCGCCATGGCCCAGCGTAGCGCCGACCGCAGGATCACGACGCCGTCCTCGCCCCCGAGCAGTGCCTCGGCGGCGCGCTCGGGGTGCGGCATCAGGCCCACCACGTTCCCACCGGGGCTGGCGATGCCGGCGATGTCGTCGAGGGATCCGTTGGGGTTGGACTCCGCCCGCCGCCGCCCCCCGGCGTCGCAATACCGGAAGACGGCACCGCCCGCGGCGAGCAGCGACGCCAGGTCCGCCGACGGCAGGTGAAACCGGCCCTCGCCGTGGGCGATGGGCAAGCGCAGCACCTGGCCCGCGGCGCAGGCCAGCGTCCAGGCCGTGTCCACGCGTTCCACGCGCACGTGGACGTCGTGGCAGTGGAAACGCATGTCCTGGTTACGCGCCAGCGCCCCAGGCAGCAGGCCCGCCTCGCAGAGGATTTGGAAGCCGTTGCAAATCCCGAGGACGGCCCGCCCCGCCGCGGCGGCCGCGCGCACGGCGGCCATCACCGGCGAGAAACGGCAGAGCGCGCCACAGCGCAGGTAGTCGCCGTGGGCGAACCCGCCGGGCAGCACCACGACGTCCGCCCCGCCGAGCTCGTCCCGCTCGTGCCAGACCAGTTCGGCAGCCCCTCCGGTCGCACGCTCCCACGCCCACGCGGCGTCCGCATCGCAGTTACTACCCGGGAAGACGACCACGGCCGCCTTCTTCATCCCAACCCCCCGCCCGCGACGCCGGCGGCGGTCGCCTCGTCGTCCTGCTCACGCCGCAGCGTGTACGCAAAGTCCTCCAGCACCGGATTGGCCAGCAGTTCCCGACACATGCGCTCGACGGCGGTACGCGCACCAGCCTCGTCCAAGGCGCGCAGGCGCACGACCACGTGCTTGCCCACGCGCACATCTTCCACCGAGGCCACGCCCAGGGTCCGCAGCGCCCCGGCTACCGCCTGCCCTTGCGGGTCCAGTACGCCAGGCTTGAGCCGCACGTCCACGGCGGCAGTGAAAAGCGACAAAGCCTACATGCCTGGTTGAGACCGTGTGGTCAAACCGATCCCTCGGCCTGCCACACCGCCCGCCCGACCAGGCTTTCGCCCCTTTCGGCCTGAGATTTACCCCTTGCGGGGCAGTAGGCAACAGGCGGCCCAGGGTCAAGCAGCACACGCCGCGCACCCCGGGACTCCCATGCGGGCACGGAATAGCGGGTGCACGGCCCACATCCGCGGCCAGGGCCAGCCGGCCGGAGTAGAGCCGCATCCCGCGCCCGTGGGCCGTGGTCCCTCCATCGAGCGGTTGCGGATCGGCGTATCCTCGTCCGTCGGCGCGCCGCTGGGCTGTCCGCCTAGCCCTTGCGTGGGGCTGGCGGCTTGGGAAATAGGGGCACGGCACCGAGCGCGCATCCCCGCCCCCGCCGCCAGCGGCCCTTGCTCCCCTTCAGCCAACTCGCGCCAAGCTCGGCCGCGCACCATGCTCCCCCGCCACCACAGCGGAGCCCGTCGTCACCGGGCGGCGGTCGGCGCGGTCCGCTCGCCCCCTCTGCGCCCCGCGCCCAGGGCCTGACGCTTGCGCGCTCTGGGTTGCATGGCCCCCCCGGTTGGGGCCGCTGCGCGCGGTCGGGGCCCGCTTCAGCGTCCGGGCGACGGCGCGGCGGCCGGACCGCCCAGCCCCATCCCTTCCAGAATCCCCGGCACGTAACGCAACTGGTATTTCAGGTCGAACACGTCGTCCAACCCGCATGGCCCGAGGGTGTCGACCACCCGGCGGTCGGCGGACAGCCGATCCCGGAAGGTGGGTCCCCCCGGGTCCGCCCACGCGGCCATGGCGTGCTCCTGCACCAGCCGGTAGGAGTCTTCGCGCGAGAGCCCAGCCCCGATCAACGCGAGGAGCACCTGACCCGAAGCCCAGAGACCCCGGGTCTTGCCAAGGTTGGCCTCCATCGCCTCCGGGTAGACGAGCAGGCCAGAGACCACGCCGCGCATGAGGTGGATCATGTAGTCGAGGGCGATGGCGGCGTCGGGCAGGATGATGCGTTCCGCCGACGAGTGCGAGATGTCGCGTTCGTGCCAGAGCGGCTGGTCGGCCAGGGCCGTCGACGCATGCCCGCGCACCACCCGCGCGAGGCCGGAGACCCGTTCGCACTTCTCCGGATTCCGCTTGTGCGGCATGGAGCTGCTGCCCTTCTGCCCGGCGCGGAACGGCTCTTCTACCTCGCGGATCTCCGTGCGCTGGAGCCCGCGAATCTCCGTGGCCACATACTCCAGGCTGCCGGCCAGCACGGCCAACGCGCACAGCCAAGCGGCGTGCCGGTCCCGTGGCACCACCTGGGTCGCGCCGTCGGCGGGCGCAAGGCCCAACGCACGGCAGACATGGGCTTCCACGCGCGGATCACAGCCGGCGTAGGTGCCCACCGGCCCGGACACCTTGCCCACCGCCACCTCGGCACGTGCCGCCTGGAGGCGCGCCCGGCCCCTCCCGAGTTCCGCGTGCCAACGCGCGGCCTTCAACCCGAAGGTCAGCGGCTCAGCATGCACGCCATGGGTCCTGCCGATCTCAGGCACGTCGCGCCAACGCCGCGCTAAGCCCGCCACCTCCCCGATCAGGCCGTCGAGGCCGGTGAGCAACAGGTCGGTGGACCGGGTGAGCTGGACGCTGAGGGCGGTATCCACCACGTCGTTGCTGGTGAGGCCGAAGTGCAACCAACGGCCAGCGGGGCCAGCCCCCTCGGCGACGCCCTCCACGAAAGAGGCGAGGTCGTGCCCGGTGCGCGCCTCGATATCGGCGATGCGCGCTGGGTCCACGTGCGCCGCGGCGCGCAGTGCGAGCGCATCGGCGGCGGGGACGCGTCCCACAGCCGCCCAACCCTCCACCGCCAGCAACTCGATCTCCAGCCACAGCGCGAGGCGGGATGGCTCGGACCAGATCGCCCCCATCTCCGGGCGCGTGTACCGCGGGATCAACGTGGGCCCCCTCCCCATGAAGGCCGGAGCGCACGGTCCGCGCCCCACGCGGACGCGCCGTCCGCCTATCGGTGCACAGGGGCTCCGGTGCCGGCGCAGCGGGCCGCCGGGATCCCCGCGGGCAGAGGCCGGCGCATCCAGCCCCCTAGGCCTTGCCGCCCTCGCCCTCGCGGTAGCGGGCATCGGCGCCCAGCACCCGTTCCGCCTGGCGCGCGCGGAAATCCACGAGCGCTCTGCGGAGCGGCGGGTCGGCCAGGGCGAGGATCTGCACCGCCAGCAACGCCGCGTTGCGAGCGCCGTCGATCGACACAACGGCCACCGGCACGCCGGGAGACATCTGCACCATGGAGAGCAGGCTGTCCAGACCACCAAGCGCGGCACCGCGTATAGGTAGGCCGATGACGGGCAGCGCCGTCGAGGCGGCGAGCACGCCCGGCAGGTGGGCGGCCCCCCCGGCCGCGGCCACGATGACCCGGATGCCGGCGCGTTCGGCGCCGCGGGCAAACTCTGCCGCGGCATCCGGCGTGCGGTGCGCGGACAGCACCCGCCACTGCCAGCGGACACCAAACTCGTCGAGCAGGGCGCCGGCCGGCGCCACCGTCTCGCGGTCGCTCTCCGAACCCATCACCACGGCAACCAGCGGCCCTGCGGGCGCTGGCGCCGTGGCGCCGGAGGCCGCGCTAACGGAAGGACGCCGGGCCCGCGCGCGCTCCCGATGCGAGCCGGCGGTGCCGGCCCCCATGACCATCGCCTCACTTGCAACCCCGCCTGGAGCCCGCCGTAGCGTACCAGAAATCGACGCCCACGGGGGACACCGGGGAGGGCCCGCACACGGTCCCGGCCCAGCCGGATCCATCTTCCTATCGATGGAAACACGACAGGGGGCACAACGGAGGACTTGCGGCCGAGCGGCCAGGGACGCCCTGATGCCGGCGGCAAAGGGAGCGTGCCAACTCCCTCTGTGGGGGCGCCGGGCGGCGGACTGCGGGGGCGTTCGCCGCAAACGGTCAGCGTTCGGTGAAAGTGCGGGGGGAGCCACGAGGGCCGCGTTCCGTGGGGCGCCTTCGACCCCGGAGATGGTGCGGGGCCCGCACACGTTCACCCTACCGTGGCGATCAGGGGACGGGCACGTGGGACCACCACCCCACCGGCTGCGCTCGGGGCAAAGCGGCCGGCTGACCACAGCAAAGCCATCTCTCGGAGGGCGGACACGGCGACCGAAGGCGCGCCCCGCCCTCCGCCGCCAACGGCCACGCGCCGGACCGGGCAAAGTCACCTTGGGACAGGTGGCCGCCCCACACCGGCTGCTGGACCCGCCGCGGATCGCGCTGCGGAGCCCCTCCGGCGCGAGCCGCGGGGTCGGGGGGACGCTTTCCGGGGGGTACGGTCCGGGCGCCTACTCCCACTCGATAGTCGCCGGCGGCTTGCTGGTCACGTCGTACACGACACGGCTCACGCCGGGCACCTCATTCACGAGGCGGGCGCTCAGCCGGGCCAGCACCTCGTGGGGGATGCGCGCCCAGTCCGCCGTCATGCCGTCGCGGCTCGTGATGGCGCGTACCGCGACCACCTCCCCGTACGTCCGCCCATCCCCCATGACGCCCACGCTGCGAATCCCCGGCAAGACCGCGAACCCCTGCCAAATCTCCCGGCCGAGCCCCAGGGGCTGCAGTTCCTGCCGCACGATGGCATCGGCCCGCCGCAGCAGCGCCACGCGCTCGCCCGTCACCTCACCGATCAGGCGCACGGCCAGCCCGGGGCCGGGAAACGGCTGGCGCCACAGCAGCGCATCCGGCAGCCCGAGCGTGGCGCCCACGGCCCGGACCTCGTCCTTGAACAACGCGCGCAGGGGCTCCAGCAGTCGGAGGCGCATGCGTTCCGGTAGGCCGCCAACGTTGTGGTGCGTCTTGATGGTCGCCGTGGCGCCACCGCCGCTCTCCACGACATCCGGGTAGATCGTGCCCTGGACCAGGAAGTCCACGGGGCCGATGCGCCCCGCCTCCTCCTCAAAGACGGTGACGAACTCCTCGCCGATGACGCGGCGCTTGCGCTCCGGGTCCCGCACCCCCGCCAGCCGCCGAAGGAAACGCGCGGACGCATCGACGCGCATCAGGGGGAACCCGGGGAAGGCCGCCGTGAAGGCCGCCGTCACGTCCTCGGCCTCCCCCTCGCGGTTGAGGCCATGGTCGACGAAGATGGCGGTCAGGCGCTCGCCCACGGCGCGCGCCACGAGGGCGGCCGCAACCGCGCTGTCCACACCCCCGGAGAGCGCGACGATGGCCCGAGCCTCGCCCACCTCCCGCGCGATGGCCGGCACCGCGCGCTCGACGAAGGCCTCGACCGTCCAGAGTCCCTGTAGGCCGCAGACGCCGTGCAGGAAATTGCGCAACACCTGCGTGCCCAGTGGCGTGTGGGCGACCTCCGGATGGAACTGCACGCCGTAGATGCGGCGGCGCGGGTCCCCCATCGCAGCCACGGGCGCGTGATCGGTGCGCGCCAACACGCGGAAACCGGACGGCGGCGAGAGCACGCGGTCCCCGTGGCTCATCCATACCGACGTATGCGGAGGAAAGCCCGCGAGCACGCCCTCGGCGTGCGCGACCTCCAGCTCCGCCGGACCAAACTCCGGCGATCCGGGGGCGACCTCGCCCCCCAACGCCTGTGCCAGCACCTGCTGCCCGTAGCAGATGCCGAGGATCGGCAGCCCCGAGGCCAAGAGCGCCGGGTGCAACCGGGGCGCATCCGGGGCGTACACACTCGCCGGACCGCCGCTCAGGATCACGGCCGCGACACCCCGCGCGGCCAACTCGGCGGGCGAGGTCCCCGCCGGCAGGATCTCGCAGTACACGTGGCACTCGCGCACCCCGCGGGCGATGAGCTGAGCGTACTGCGCGCCGAAGTCGAGCACGGCCACCCGCTCGGGCGCGTCCTCGGGGGAGGGGGACACCTGCGCGGCGGACGGAACGACCGCTTCCATCAACTGCTGGACCTGGTGATCACCAAGCGCACGGGCGCGCGGGCAGGGGGCAGCCCCCCTTCCCCCCGCCCGCGCGCGCTGTCCGCCCCACCAGGTCTTCTGCCCCTTTCGGCCCTGGGATTCTGCCCCTTGCGGGGGCGCAGGACGACAGGCGGACGCTTATTCGGGCCTCATGGATCAAGCGCGGCCGTCCCCCCAAGCCACCCCGAGGCGCGGGCCCGCCGCCAGGGTCACGGGATGGCGCCGGGCGAGAGGGCGACCACGTCCGGGAAGTGCCGGTAGCGGCCGGCGTGGTCCAGCCCGTACCCCACGACAAAGCGGTCCGGAATGCGGAAGCCCACGTACTCCACCGGCACCGGCACCCTGCGCCGTTCCGGCTTGTCCAGCATCACCGCCACGGCCAGGCTCGCTGGGCCGCGCGCTTGCAGTTGCTCGCGCAGGTAGGCCAGCGTCAGGCCCGTGTCGACGATGTCCTCCACGATGAGCACATGGCGCCCAGCGACCGACTCGTCCAGGTCCTTGACGAAACGAACCACCCCAGAGGTCTCCGTCGACCGCCCGTAACTGGAGATGGCCAGGTAGTCCAGGCGGACATCGCGCAGCGGCAACGCGCGCGCCAGGTCGGCGAGGAAGGTGGCCGCGCCCTTGAGCACGCCAACGAGTTGCAGGGCGCGGCCGGCGTAGTCGGCCCCAATCCGCTCGCCCAGCTCGGCCACGCGGCGCGCCAGGGCGTCCCGCCCCACCAGCACCTCCCCGATGTCCCCGTAAGCCGCGCCCCCTGGGCCCGACTGCACCGCCGCGCGGCTCCCGCCCGCTTCCCCCACTTCGCCCGCGCCCATCGCCCCCCGACTTCCGCCAACCCGTGCGGAGAGATCGCACCCGCCTCACCCGGCGGCCTGATCGCCCAAGAAGCGGAACTGCGCGCGCAGCAGACCCGCGTACACGCCATCGGCATCCAGCAACTGCTCGTGGCTACCGGTCTCCACGATGTGGCCGTGGTCGAAGACCAGAATCAGGTCGCTCTGGCGGATGGTGGACAGCCGGTGCGCGACGACGAACGACGTCCGGCCCTGCAGCAACCGCACCAACGCCTTCTGAATCACCATCTCGGTCTGGGTGTCGATGCTGCTCGTTGCCTCGTCCAGAATCAGGACGCGCGGGTCGGCCAGCAAGGCGCGGGCAAACGAGAGCAGCTGCCGCTGCCCCACCGAAAAGCGGCTGCCCCGCTCGCGCACCTCCGTGTCATAGCCCTCCGCGAGTTCGGCGATGAACCCGTGCGCGCCCACCGCCCTAGCCGCCGCCTCGACCTCCGCGTCGCTGGCGTCCAGCCGGCCGTATCGCAGGTTCTCGCGTATCGTGCCGGTGAAGAGCACCGTTTCTTGCAGCACGACGCCCACCTGGCGGCGCAGCGACGCTAGGTCGACCGTCCGCAGGTCGTGGCCGTCGATGCGGATGCAACCGCTCGTGGGATCGTAAAAACGCGTCACGAGGTTGACCACCGAGGTCTTACCGGCGCCTGTGTGGCCGACGAGTGCGATCGTCTGCCCCGGTTCGACGCGGAAGGACACCCCGTCCAGCGCCCGACGCTTCCCGTCGTACGAGAAGACCACGTCCTCGAATGCCACTGACCCAGCGATTGCCGGCAGCGCCAGGGCCCCGGGGACAGAGGTCACGGCCGGCTGGAAGTCGAGGAACTGGAAGACGCGTTCCGATGACGACATGGCCTGCAGCAGGGAATTGTAGAGGTTGCCCAACTGCGAAATGGGGGACCAGAACTGCGCGACGTACTGGATGAACGCGACCACCAGGCCGATGGTCAGCGCGCCGCTGCGGTAGAGCTCCGTGCCGTACACGAAGACGATGGCGGTGCCGAATGCGCCGGTCAAGGCGACCAGCGGCCCGAACATCGCCGACCAGCGGTTGGCCGTATTCCAACTGTCGAAGTAGCGGCGCAGTATGACGGAAAAGAACTTCCGGTTCTCCTCCTCTTGGGTGAAGGCCTGCGTTACCTTGATCCCCTGCAAGGCCTCGTTCAGGTGTGCATTGATGCGCGAGAGGCGGCGGCGTACCAATTGCCAAGAGCGGCGGATGTGCTCGCGCATGCCGGTGGAGAGGAACAACATCGCCGGGATGACGCTGAAACAGGCCAGGGCCAGGTTCCAGCGCAGGACCAGCAGCACCACCACGATCCCGACTAGCATGAACGCATTGGTCAGGATGCTGATGATCCCGTTGGTGAACAGATCACTCAACGAGTTGACGTCGTTGGCGACCCGCACCAGCACGCTGCCCGCCGGCCGGGCGTCGAAGAAATTGAGGGACAGGTCCTGGATATGGGCGTAGAGGTGCTCGCGCAGATCCCGCACCACCGATTGCCCGAGACGCGTGGTGAGCCAGGTCTGCACCATGTTGCAGGCCCAGTTGACCACGAACGAGGCGAGGTAGGCGACGGCGTAAAGGTCCAGCAGGTGCACCCGGCGCGCCAGGGGGAGCGGGTGGGCGTGCGGCGGGGCGATGGCGTCGATGGCGAGCGCGAGGATGAACGGCCGCGCCAGTTGCGTGGCTGCGGCCAGAAGCATAGCTGCCAGGGCGGACAGGGTCAGCGCTCGGTAGGGACGCATGTAGGACAGGAGACGGCGCATCTGCGCCCAGTTGAAGGGCCGCTCGATCTCCTCGTCGTCGCGGTAGGAGAAGCGCTCCGTCCCGCGGGCCGCCAGCGGCACCTCACCCAGCCAGCGTTCCACCGCACCAGCGGCGCCCTGCCATGCCCGGCGCAGCCCCCGCGCCTCCCTCGCGCCCTGCGTGACGTCCGACGCCGCGCTGCTTCCCGCCTCAGCCTTCAACAGTGCCGACCCTCCCGGCGGCGCCCGGGCGGGCGCGCAGCGCGTCCCGGTCGCGGAACTGGATGTCGAATAGCTCCCTGTACAGCCCGTGCCCGCGCAGCAGCTCCTCGTGGCGGCCGCGCTCCACCACCCGGCCGTGGTCGAGCACAATGATCTCGTCGGCGCGGCGCAGCGAACTGAGCCGGTGCGCGATGATGAAGGTCGTGCGCCCGGCCATGGCCGCCTCCAGCGCCTGCTGGATCTCGTATTCGGTTTCGAGGTCCACGCTCGATGTCGCGTCATCGAGCACCAGCACGCTCGGGGCATAAAGGACGGCGCGCGCGATGGCGATGCGCTGGCGTTGCCCGCCGGACAGCCCCAGCCCACGTTCGCCGACCACCGTGTCGTATCCCTCCGGCAGTTGACTGATGAACTCGTCGGCCTGCGCCATCGCCGCCGCGCGCCGCACGTCTTGGAGCGAGGCGTCCCGCCGCCCGTAGGTGATGTTTTGCGTGATGCTCGCCGAGAAGAGGAACGTCTCCCCCGGGACGAAGCCGATCTGGCGGCGCAGGCTGGACAGCGTCCACTCGCGCACGTCGCGGCCGTCGACCAGGATGCGTCCCTTTTCGGCGTCGCAAAAACGCGGGATCAGGTTGACCAGAGTGGTCTTCCCGGCGCCCGTGGTACCCAGGAGCGCCACCACCGTGCCCGGTGGCGCGTCCAGCGACACGTCAACCAGCGCAGGCGTCCTGGCCCCTGGGTAACGGAAGGTCACTTCCTCCAGGCGCACGTGCCCCCGGGTTTGACCGGGCGCAAGAGCCACTGCCCCCGGGCGGTCGCGCACGAGGTCTGGTGTGTCCAGGATCTCCAGGAGGCGTTGCTCGGCCGCATGCGACTGGGCGTACAGATTGACCAGGAAGCCCAGCTGTTGGGTAGGGCCGGTCAGGTAACCGAGCAGCCCGAAGAACGCGACCAGGGCCCCGAGGGACAGGCGGCCATGGATGACCTGCATGCCGCCGTACCACAGCAGCACCACGGCCGAGGCATTCCCCAGGAGCTGCATCAGCGGGATATTGACCGCCTGCTGATATCCGGCCAGCAGGTTGGTGCGCAGGTACTCCTCGTTCTGCGCCCGGAACTTCTCCAACTCATACGGTTCGCGCGCGAAGGCCTTGACCACGCGCACACCAACGATGTTCTCCTGGACCACGGTCTGGAGATTGGACATGACACTCCGGA
>JAJZZC010000342.1 GCA_021797775.1 Bacillota bacterium | reverse complement strand
GAGAAGCCGCTGGCAGGGCCGACAGGATGCCGTGCAGCGGGCTGCCAGGCCCGATGTAGACGCGGACCTGCAGGGCCGGGCCGGTGTGGTCAGTGGGCATGCGTCCGCCTCCTCACTTGCCAGCGAGTTGCCACTAATTTGCCAGCCGAACCCGTTGCGGCTGTTGGCGTATGGGGAACGCTGGCAAGTCCGCTTGCCAGTGGACTTGCCAGCGCGCCGTGTGGCAAGCATCTGGCAAATCCGCTGGCAAGAGAAACCACGAACGCCGTGGGGGACAGGGCGCGGGGCCGGCAAGTGGGCCGGCAAGTCGGCCCGCTCGCCCCGCGTCAGCCCTGAACCGTCGCCCCCGCCATGGCCAGGAACCCCAGGGCGTTGGCCCACAGGGCATCGGGCATGGGCCGGGCCAGCGGGTGCAGGTCGCGCAGGAACGGCGCGACGGCCTCCCCGCCGCCGCCGGACAGCAGCACGGCGCCAAGCAGGGGCAGGCGGTCGCCCCAGGCGCGTCTGATCTCCTCGGTCACCTCAGCCGCCAGGGTCCGCGTGGCATCCTCCACCTGCGCGCCTGCGTCCACCTCGCGGCCCCGGAGGAACATCTGGCCGCCGTAGTTGCCGATGGCGTCCTCCACTGCGCCCTCGGGGACCAGCACGGCGGCCTCCTCGGACAGCGCGGCCCGGACGCGCTCATATACCTGCCCGGCCCCCAGGTCAGCGCTGCCGCAGGAAGCCTCGTCGGGTGCCAGGCCGGTGGCCACCCGGCGCATGACCAGGTAGTCGGTGGTCCGGTAGCCCACGTCGATCAGGCCCACGGGGCGGCGGGCGAGGGACGGGTCCTGGCGGAGCGCCCACTGGAACGCCCCGGCCCCCTGCGGAAGCACCCGTACGGAGCGAATACTGATTCTCGCCTCCGGCCCGCCGTTCACCGCGACCGTCGCCTCAATCCCCTCCAGGGCGTCTCGGAGCGCCCGGCGCTGGGGCTGCTGCACCCAGAGGGCCAGTGGCAAGCCAAGCAACACGTCCGTATCTCCCGCCGCCCCGAGGGCCGCCGCCGCCGCGAGAACCTGCACGTCGTATCCGGCGCGGTCGGCCGCGTCGGCGGCCCAAGCGCGGCGGCCGGCCTCGCCGGCCTGGTACTCCGCGGGCTCCGCGCCTGGACGCTGCACCCGGACCCGGCGGCCGGCCGCCTGGCCGAGCGCGGCGTACCCGCCTCCGGGGGCGCGGCGCCTGAGCGTGGTCGGCCAGGACACGCGCCGCCCCTCCGCGCCCGCCGCCTTCACGTACCCGTAGCCCACGTCCACTGCCACAACCATCCCGCATCGCCTCCCGCCGGCATCATCCCGCCATGTCCGAAGCCCCCCCCGGTTCGGGGGCCGTGGCAGGGTGGCGGGTGGGAGGTGGGTGACGATGACCGAGGTGGAAGCGGTGGCCGCCTCAGCAGAGCGGTTACTGGGCGTGCCCCTGGCGCGACAGGGGGACGGAGTGCTGAAGATCGCCCTGGCCGGCCCGGCGGGCTCCGGGAAGAGCACGGTGGCCCAGGCCCTGGCCGCTGTGGGTTTTCGGCGCGAATCGCTAGGCGAGGTGGCGCGCCGCGCGTGCCTGGCCCGTGGGTGGCCCGTGGACCGGAGGCACCTGCAGGAGGCGGGCGATGCGCTACGGGCCGGGCACGGGGACAACCCCAGCGGGCCGGCGGCCCTGGCCAGGACGGCGGTACTGCGGCTGGAGTTTGCGGCGTCGATGGAAGGCGCGTGGCGCACGGACTGCCGCGCCGGCTGGGTCCTGGACGGGGTGCGGCTGCCGGCGGAGGCGGACTGGCTGCGCGCGCGGGGCTGGGCCGTCGTGCTGTTGGACGTGCCCGAGGAGCGGCGGGCCGCGCGGGTGATGGCGCGCGACGGGGCTCCGGTGCCCGACCACCACACCGAGCGGGGGTGGACGGGCATTAGGGCCGACGTGCGGCTGCAGGGGGGCGCCGTAGGGGCGGCAGGGCTGGTGAGCCGCTGCAAGGCGGCACTGGCCGCACGGGGGGTGGCGGTGGGGGAACGCGGGGGGCCGGAGATCGGGGCGTGAGGGACCGCGTGAGGGAACGCAAACAGCAGGGGGCCGGGCATCGGCATCATACCCGGCCCCCTGCGTCGGGCTCAAACAATCTCAGCCCATGCCGCCTCCCGCGCCGCACGCTCCGCCTGCTGCGCCGCCTGGTACTCGGCCCAGCGCACGTACTCCCCCTCTGTCCGCCGGACGACGGCCGCGAAGTACCCGGCGGGCGATGCGGGTCGGGCCGCGATTGTGGCCTCGATCGCCTGGTGGATGGCCGCGGCCCGCGCACCGACGCGCGCGGCGGCGAACAGGGCGTCCGCGAGGGACAGGTCCACGCCCGCGGCGCGCAGGGCCGGCTGAGCCGCCAGGAGATCGGCGACGGCGGGCCCGTCCAGTTCGCCCTGGGCCGAGGCCAGCACGCGGAGCGCGGCGGCGGGAATCTCGGGCACCAGGGCCAGGTAGCGCGCGGCCCGCTCGGCGCGGCGCTCCACCTCCGCGACCGCGTGGGCAAACACCTCGGGGCGCTCGGCCGCCAGGTGCTCGCAGTGCGCGGCGGACGCGCAGTGCGCGCGGACGGACCGGGGCCACGCGCGGGACGGGGCGCGGATGCCCGCGCAGCAGGTGCATGCCTCCTCCTCGGGGTCTGGGTACCAACGGCCCGCGCTGTCCGTCTCGCCGCGCGGGCGGACCAAGCCGGACTTCCGGGCTCGGGCGAGGGTCTGCGTCTCGGTTGCCACCACCGGAACCGCCTCCTCTGTGGCGCCGCCACCGGCGCCACAGGGAGAGCGTAGGGGGCGGGGCGAACCCACCCCCGACCCCACGGTTACGCCCCGCGGCGCTTGGCCGGGGCGGGTGCGTCGAACACGAACGCCACGCGCCCGGTCTCCCGGTCCAGCCGCAGGCGGGCATCGAACGGCTTGCCCGCCTTGGACCGGAACCCCTTGACCGGCTTGGCCGTCTCCCCTTTGGCCAACAGTTCCCGCGCCTGTGCCGACGTGATGGTCTTGCCGGCGACCTCCTTCCACAGCACCCAACGGCACCCGCCGTCCTGCTCGCGCCACCGGGAGCAGCCGTAGCCCTTCTTCCCCGCGACCACGGGGGCGCCGCACCGGGGGCACGCGCCCAGCGACTCCGCCTCGGGCACGGCCGGGGCGGCCCGGTCCTGCCCGGCCACGTCGGCGACGATGCGGCGCGTCAGGTCGGCGAGGCCGCCGAGAAACGCGCTGGCGTCCTCCTCTCCCGCCTCGATCCGGCGCAGGCGGGCCTCCCACTCCCCGGTGGTCGCGGGCTCACGCAGTTCGGCGGGCGCCAGGGCCACCAGGTGCTCGCCGCGCTCCGTGGGGACCAGGGCCTTGCCGTCGCGCCGGACGTACTCGCGCTTGATCAGCGTCTCGATGATTGCGGCCCGCGTGGCCGGCGTCCCCAGGCCGCGTTCCCGCATGGCCTCGGCGGCGGCCTCGTCATCCACCAGGCGCCCGGCGTGCTCCATCGCGGCCAGCAGGCTGGCCTCGGTGTGGCGCTTTGGGGGCCGGGTCTGGCGGGCCTCGGCGCGCGCGTCGGCGCAATGGACGGGCTGGCCGTCGCGCAGGGTGGCCAGGTCGCCCCCGGAATCGCCTGTGGCGGCCTCGTCGGCGTCGTCGGCGGCATCTTGGCCGCCCGACCCGCCCTTCGCCCCGCCGCGGGCCTCCTGCGCGGGCTGCGCGGGCGGCTCGACCTCGCGCCAGCCTGGGACCGCCAGGGAGCGGGCGCGGCTGCGGAACGTCTCCCCGGCCACCTCCGTCACGGCCTCCGTCTCGTCCCACTGGGCCGGGGGCAGCAGCGCGGCGAGGAAGCGGCGCGCCACCAGGTCGTAGACGCGGGCCTCGTCAGGGGCCAACTTGGCCATGTCGGCCGCCGCCTGCCCCGTGGGCAGCAGGGCGTGGTGGTCCGTCACCTTGGCGGCGTCGATCACCCGCTTGCCGGGGTCGGGGCAGGCGCCGGCCAGCCGCTGAGCGATGGGACCGAGGCCGGCGCCGCCCACGGCCCGAAGTCGGTCGGGGAACGTCCCCGCGACCTCGGGGGTCACGTGGCGGCTGTCGGTACGCGGGTAGGA
>JAJZZC010000341.1 GCA_021797775.1 Bacillota bacterium | reverse complement strand
CCCGAAGGGCCGATGGCCGGCGACGCCATGCGCTTGGCGCGCGGGCTGCAGGATGCGCTGGAGGAGGGGTAGGGCATGGGGCCGGTGCTGCGGAAGGCGCGGGGGCGCGGCGCGCACAAGGACGGCGGGGGCCGTCTGTACATGCTGCGCGGGTTTCAGGACGCGCCGATCATCATTCGCGCGCCCGACCCGTACGCCGGCCCCGGGGACGTGTTCCTCGCGGGATCATGTACCGCGCGCGACTGGCGCAGCCAGGTCATCGAGGAACTGCGCGGCGTTCCTGCCGTAGTGTTCGACCCGGAGAGGGACGACTTCCCCGCCGAGAACCCCAAGGACCCCGAGTACCGTCGCCAGGTGAAGTGGGAGCGCGACCACCTGCGCAGGGCGCGCGTCGTCGCAATGTGGCTCGACCGCGCCAAGCCCACGTCCTATGCCTCGCGCGTCGAACTCGGCGCGGCCGTGGCGCGCGGGCAAACCGTGGTCCTGGGCATGTCGCCGGGCTTCCCGGGCGAGGCGTACATCGAGACGTACGCGGGAGTCAGGGCGCACCGTGGCATGAGAGCGTTCTGTGCGGCCGTGCTGGAGGCCGTGCGCGCGGCGCGGGGATTCCCGGGCGGCCGGCTGCGGAAGGCAGCGCAGCGCGACATATTCGGCGGGACGCACGGGGAGAAGCCCAAGCAGCGGAGCCTGTTCGGCCCCGGGGAAGACGAGCCGCTCCGGACCGAGGGGCCGGGACACAAGAGGACCACGCGGGCGCCTGCGGGACAGCGGTCGCTACTGGGCGACGAGCCGTTGGAGGACGAGAGCCGCGTCGACCTGGAGGAGCGCTACCCCGGCGGCCGATGGGTCACTATCCGCGGCCACCGCTGCTACGTCCACCGAGGGCACATCGTGCCCGAGACGCTACCGCCGTGGATGCGCGAGGAGGACTACCAGGAGGCGGTGCGGCCGGTGCGCAAGTCGGCCGGCCAGCACTGGGTCACGATCGGCGGCCACGCGGAGGACGGCAAGCAGCACGCCGACGGCCATAGGGTCCTGCTGGACGGTGAGGGTCGCATCATCGGCGGGTCTGTGCCCCGGGCCTTCCAGGGCCTGAGGCCGTCCGATCTGCGCGACCGGGGCCGGATGCGCCGCGAATGGCAGCAGGTGCAGTCCGAGATCAGGGCCACGCGAGGCCGCATCGCCAAGATGGAAGCCGGCATCCCTCGCCTGGCGCGCGAGTTAGAGGCTGAGGACGACGCTGCGCGGCGCCACCTGCTCGACGAGATCAAGCAGGCGACCGAAGGGCAGATGATCGCGCCCGACGAGACCGAGGAGAACCGCGAGTTGCCGTCCTACTACAAGCGCCGCGGACACGGCAAGCAGCGCAACCCCTGGTCACTGGACGCCGTAGCGGATGCCATGGGCCTGACCGAGAACGCACTGCACCGGCGCATTATGGACGCCGAATGGGACCGGCGTAACGCCAAGTCGCCCGAGGCGTACCGGGCCGAGGCGGAGCGGCTGATCCTCGGCGACGAGGCTTACGAAGCCGAGGTCGAGTACCTGCGCAGCCTGGAGGAGAGCATCGGTGCTTGGCGTGGGCCCGGGAAGAAGCGGCGCGCGAAGCAGAAGACCCGCCCCGCCACCAAGCCGGCGATGGCCAAGTCCCTGCGCACCAGCCGCCCCGACCCGACGCGCCGGCTGGTGCTGACCAACGGCGTGGAGGGCGGATCCGAGATGCAGAGCAGCCGGCGCATTCGCCGGGCCGGCGCCGGGCATCAGGGGGGCGCCCTGGTACTGTGGTCGCGCCGCCGGATGCGCCGCAGCAACCAGTCGCCACTCCCTGCGACAGAGGACTGTTACACGCAGGCCGGCGCCGTGTGGCCGCCGTCCGAGCCCGTCGAGGAGCAGGAGCCGCTGGCCATCCGCCGGCAGTACGCCGACGGCAGCGCGCGGCGGCTCAACCCGCAGGCCGAGCAGGCGGAACTCGCCAAGCGGTCCCGCCGTCCCCTTGCCCGCGCCATCGGCATCAGCATCCTGGAGTCCCGCACCGCGCGCGCCACGAGAGGCCGTGACCCCAGGGGGCGCTACCTCCACCATGGCCGCATGCGTAAGTCCGCGCGCCTGGTCATCCTGGGGCGCGACGGTCGGCGCAGGCCGGGCGGTGCGGTGCGCGCGCGGTCCACGCGGCCCGGTCCCGAGGAGCACGCGAGCCGCCGCTGGCCGCGCAAGAACCTCGTCCTCGGTCGCTACCGCCACGGCACAGACCGCCAGGCCCGGGAGCAGGGATCCGGCTGGCGGCGGGACCAGGAATCCAGTGCCCAGGTCCTGGGGGCCCTGACCGCATCCCGGCGGGCCAACATGCCCGGGACGAGCCCGATCCCCGGGCCAAGCGGCAAGCCGGCCGTCGTGGCGCTGAAGTCCAGGTCCATGGAGGACACGGCCCGCGCCCTGGCCGCATACCGCCGGCTGCTGCACTCCTCCTCCAGTCCCGCCGCGGCCCTGCAGCGGCTGGCGCAGGGGTACGACCCGGAGGGCTCTGGCAAGCCTGTCGGCGGGGCGTGGGTGCTGGACGCCGAGACCGGCAAGGGCCGGGTGTTCTGGCGCCAGGCCCAGCGCAACGCGCTGCCGGTGCCCGCCGCGTATCAGGAGGTCCTGCACCGCGACGACGTCGACGCCCGCGACGTGTTCTGGTCCGAGCAACCGGCGTTCGGCTCCATGAAGGGCGGATTCCTGCACCGCTGAGCGAAGGAGGCGGTCTCGTGGGCATCGCGGAGTACCTGGGCGCGGCCAGGCGCCCGCCAGGCGGCATCGCCGGCTACCTGGGGGCGCGCGGCCCGAGGTCCATCGGCGAGTACCTGGCGCGCAGCCGCACGCGCGACCTCGAGGACTGGGGGTTCGAGGACGCCTACGAGAACCCGGCGGAGCGTCGGCGGGCGCGGCACTATGCCCACGACATCGTCGCCGCTGGGGCCGACGACGCGCGCCCGCACGACCCCGGCTACCACGGCAAGGGCGGAGGCGCCCGCGGCTACCCGAGCCCGCGCGACCTGCGGCGGAGCGGGGACCTGTGCAAGTGCCCGCGGTGTGGGCACCGCTACCGCCACGCGCTGGAGAAGGCCCGAGGAGAGCGGGCCTACGACGCCGGGGAGCGCCGCGAGGTCCGCCGGGAGAAGACCCAGCGGTACGGCAAGGGCGAGACGTTCGCCGTACCCTCGCTGCGGTCGTACCCGCTGACGAAGGACGGCAAGCCGAGCCGCGAGCGCACGATGGCCGCATGGCGCTACATGAGCATGCCGAAAAACGCCGCCAAGCTGGGAGACGAGGCGGGGGCCGCCAAGCGCCGCATCCGCGCGTTCGCCCGGCGGCACTTCGGCGAGCGCCTGGGGTCCTCGTCCGCCGCCTGATCCCCGCTGACGCCGCCGCCGCATCACAGACCAGCGGAGGTGGCGTGGCATGGGCAGGACCCCAGTCTATGTCCCCGGGTATCAGGACTACGGGCAAATCTCCAACGCGATCAACGGCGGCCCGATCTCCGGGCAGCCGACGCAGTACCCGTACACGCCGAACGTGGACGTCCTCGGCACCGCCCCCGGCGCCGCCCAGGCCGTTTCCACGGGCAGCACCATCGCCATCGCCTCCCCGTCGGTGACCGGCATCCGCCTATCGGCCGCAGCGGCGGCTACGGGCGTCATCCTCGCGGCGGGCACCGAGGATCAGCAGGAGGTCACGCTGTTCAACGAGTCGGCGAACACCATCACATTTGCGGCTGTGGCGACGAGCAACGTCGCCAACGGCACGGGCGCGTCCATCGCCAGCCTGACGGCGATGCGCCTGGCCTGGAACGCTCAGGCCGCGACCCCTGCGTGGTACGTGTCCTAATCCCCGCCCTGCCGAAGCCACCGCCGCAACCGGCGCCGCGGCGGGGGTGGCGGGCACGCAGTCCATCCTGATCGACACCGATCACGGCGAGTATTGCAGGTACCACGATTCCCTGGACGTGGTCACGGCGTACCTGGCATTCACCGGGGCAGAGGCCGGGGATGTCGTGACCATCAACCTGGTACGCATGGACGGGTACGGCGCGCTCGCCATGCTGACCCAGACCGTCACGTGCGCGGCTGGCCAGCCGTCGGCCACCGTGACCTTCGCCTTGGCGGACG
>JAJZZC010000065.1 GCA_021797775.1 Bacillota bacterium | reverse complement strand
ATTCGGCGCGTACGGCCGTCAGTGCCCCCGTGACCCCACGGGTGCAGCGGCCGCATCGAGGCGCCGAACCTGTGCGCAGCAAGCGGTGGCAGGCGCGAGCGGACCGGCGTGCCCGCTCCGAAGTCACCCCCGCTCGTGGCGCCGTCTGGGCGAAGGCCCCCCGCTGGACGCGACCCTGCGTCCTGGCTCGGAACGGAAGGCGTACGGCGTGGAACCAACGAACCATATACCGGCGCCCGCCACCCGGCTGCAGGGGTGCAGCCGGGTGGCGCGAAGGCCCCCGGCATACCCGGGCGGTGCGTTCGCTCGGGCGCTGCCTTCCACGGCGGCTGGGCGGAGAGGGCCGTGGCGCGACCGCGCCGTCACACGAGGTGGCCGCGCACGCGGGACCGGCGGCGACCCGGGGTGAATGGCAAGGCTCGCCCCTGATACATCGGGAGACGGGAAGGGAGGGAACCAGCGCGCTTCCTCCCCGCGGCTGAAGGCGGGGGCATCCGCGCTGGATCCTCGGTGAAGGTGCACGCGCCGGACATCGAGCAGCGGGCCCTCGCGATCCTGCGCCAGGTTGCGGACACCGACGAGGTGCTCCGCGACCCGGATCTCCCGCTCTACACGAGCGGATTGCTGGATTCGCTGGCGACCGTGACGCTTATCGCCACGCTCTCCGAAGAGCTCAACGTGCTGGTTTCGCCCGCAGAGTTCGACCCCTCGGCGTGGGCCACCCCGCGCCGCTTCGTGGCCGATGTGTGCGCCCGCTCGTCGTCGGCTACGACCTGAGGCGCGCCGACAGTAGCCGTGTGGGCGCCGATCCGCCCGGCGAAGCGCCCGGCCGATCGGGGGGGGCGGCAGATGCCCGCCAGAGTTGGCCGCTCGTTCCGTTGATCGGGGCGAACCGGTGGGAGTGCTGCGGCCCGGAGGTGGTGCTTTGTGCAGCGCGAAGTCGACCGCGGCGCGGCCGGCCGCTCGGGCGGTTTCTGGGAGTGGTGCGCCTCCCTGCGGGACGTGCCGTGGCTGCGCTGGCCTGCCCTGGTGCTCTACTACGCCGCGCTCATCCTGGCGCTCGTGCGCCTGTATGGACCAGCCCACCACGCGCCGCCGCCGCCGTTCATCTATCAGGGCTTCTGATACCAGGCCTTTGAGCGCGGCAACGTCGTCGTCCCCCACACGCAGCAGAGGGCCCGCTCTGGGTCCGTGAGTACGAGAGAGGGCCGGGTGCGCCCGCACGGCTGCTTCTCCTGTCATGAGGCTCCACGCCGGCAGCTGGGGGCCTGAGGGAGGATGCCCCGTTCCTCTGCGTGCGGGGGACGCCCGTCGTGGACAGGTCGGGCGCAGCATCCGTTGGCGGCCGGTGCGAGCGCTGCGTTGCCGGCGGGCCAAGGCCGTGATAGGTGCCAGCGGACGAACCCCGCTGCCCGCCTGGTTCCCGCGAGGATGCCTACCGCAGCTGAAGATCCCGGTCGGTTTCCGGACTGGGGACCTGGTACGGACAGAGATGGCGAAGGGCAAGCACAAGCGAACACTCGTGGCGGCGGTGGCCGTCTGGAAGAGCGGGTATTTTCGTATGAGCCACCAGGGATGGGGATTGGTGCTGCATCGTCCCGGGCGGTACAGCGAGGGGATGGGTACGGGTATGTCTGTGGTTGAGGAAAGGCGACGCGCTTCCTTCCCACGGCTAAAGCCGGGGACGTCCGCGCCAGGTCTTTCGTGAACGTGGCGCCGCGGACGACCGTGGATGATCGCGGGCCGCTGGACCGCGCTACGCAGCGGGCTGCGGCGGCAGGGGCTGCCGGTGAGCCGGCGTGCGGCGACGGGAGTGCGGCCGTGCCAGCATGGCCCGACCCGGCGGCTGCCGCCGTGCTGGCGGGCATCGACACCGCCGCGGCGGCCCACCCCGAGCGCATCGCCCACGTGTGGCCGGAAGGCAGCCTGACGTTCGCGCGGTTGCAGGCACGCTCCCAGGCGCTGTCCCGCTGGCTGGCCCCGGACGCGCCACGGCCCGTCTTGCTCTGGGGCCACAAGGAGGGCGCCATGCTCGTCGGGATGCTGGCCTGCGCCCGTGCCGGCCGCCCGTACGTGCCCGCCGACGCCGCGCTGCCGGGCGAACGGGTGGCGTGGATGGCGACCACGGCGCGCGTCAGCGCCTGCGTGGCCGCGCGCCCCCTGTCGCCATCACTCCAGGCGGCCCTCGTCAGGCAGCGCGTCCGCATCCATCTGTTGGACCCGTGGGGCGAACCGCGGCCCGGCGGCTCGCCGGACGAACCGCGCGTGGGCGGCGACACCCCGGCCGCGGGGGCGCCCGCGCCGTCCGGTGGCCGCACCCCCGCCTACATCATGTTCACATCGGGGACGACGGGCCGCCCCAAGGGAGTGCCCATCACCTGGGCGGGCCTGGAGCACTTCACGTCCTGGCTGCTCACCGAACAGCGGCCCACCTGGGCGGACGAGGTGATCCTCAACCAGGCCCCATTCTCCTTCGATCTCTCGGTGATGGACACGTACCTCTCCCTGCTGAGCGCCGGTACGCTGTTCAGCGTTACCGCCGAACTCGTGGCGGCCCCGGCACGCCTCTTTGCGGCCCTGGGCGCCTCCGGCCTCACCACCTGGGTGTCGACCCCCTCGTTTGCCCGCTTCTGCCTGTCCGAACCGCGCTTCGGGTCCGGCATGCTACCGCGCCTGCGCCGCCTCGTGTTTTGCGGTGAGACCCTGGCGCCAGGGCTGGCGCGGGAGCTGCTTGCCCGTTTCCCGGGCGCGCGCCTCTGGAACACCTACGGGCCGACCGAGACCACGGTGGCAGTCGCGTCCGTGCGGATCGAGGTCGCCGAAGGCGATTCGCCGCTGCCGGTGGGAAGGCCAGCCCCCGGGATGCGGGTCTGGGCAGCGGGCGACGACCTGCGGCCGGTACCGGACGGCGAGCCGGGCGAGGTGGTCGTCGCGGGGCCGCAGGTCAGCCCTGGCTACCTGGTGACCGCACCGGACGGCGGCCACGCGACCCCCACGGGGTTCGTGACGCTGCCGGCAACCCTGGGCGGCGGCGGCGCCTACCGCACCGGAGACGTGGGGCGGGTGCGGGACGGATTGCTCTACTGGGAGGGACGGATCGACCGCCAGGTCAAGCTCCACGGCTACCGGTTGGAACTCGACGAGATCGAGGCGTGCCTGCGGAGCGTGCCAGGCGTGGCCGACGCCGCCGTAGTGCTGGCGATGCGCCGAGGCATCCCCGACCACCTGACGGCGTTCGTCGTAGAGGGCGCCCCGGTCCGCGTCACCGCGATGGCCGGCGGCCTGGCGCCGGGGGCTTCGCCCGCCGCCGCGTCCCCGCCCGAACCGCGCCTCCCCGCCGCGAGGGAAGCTCGGGGTAGGGAATCCGCCCCCCTCATCGGCCCCGCGCCCTCTCCGTTCGCGCGGGCGCAGGCGATCCGCCACGCCCTGGCCCAGCACCTGCCAGCCTACGCGCTCCCTCGGATCATCCGCTTCCTGCCCGCCCTGCCCCTGACGGCCAACGGCAAGGTCGATCGCCGCGCGCTGGAGGACCGGCCGGATTGACCCCCTACGTCGGCTTCACCTATTTCGCGTTCCTGCTCTATCCCGTGCTGCCCGCCCTGCTCCTGGGGTTCACCGGCCGGCTACGGCCGTGGTACGTGCTGGCGGCGACGATCGGCATGCTGCTGCTGCAGTACGGAAACCCCCTGGGCGGTCCGCCCTCGCCGCAGCTCGCCTACCTGGCGGCTTTCACCGTGTACGCGGCGCTCGTGGTGCTCCTCTTCGCGGCCCTCCGGCGGCGGGGGCCGCGGCGCGGGGCCTATTACGCGGCCGTCGCCCTCACCCTGCTCCCGCTGGCAGCGGTCAAGGTCTACCCCCTGCTCAGCGGGGCCGGCGGGCTCTTTGCGCCGACCCCTGGACCGCGCGGGGCGCTGCTCGTCCCCGGCCTTGTGGACACCTTCGGCTTCCTGGGCATCTCCTACATGACCTTCCGCGTGCTCGACGCGGTGATCTGCCTCCAGGACGGGCTGGTGACCTCTCCAGGGCTCACGGCGCTGCTCAACTACGTGCTGTTCTTCCCGTGCGCCAGCGCGGGGCCCATCGACCGCTACCGGCGCTTCCAGGCCGACGTGACCAACACCCGCTCCCCCGCCCAGTACGCCGAGGACGCGGACGCCGGGATCTACCGGGTGGCCCAGGGCTTCCTATACAAGTTCGTTATCGCGCAGCTCATCTTCACCCACTGGCTCGCGCCCGCCGGAGCGTCGCGCAACCTGAGCCACATGTTGAGTTACACATATGCCTATACGTTCTACCTGTTCTTCGACTTCGCCGGGTACAGCGCGTTCGCCATCGGCGTGGGCCGCTTCTTCGGCGTGCGCACGCCGGAGAACTTCCGTGCGCCCTTCCTCAGTCGCAACTTCCGCGAGTTCTGGAACCGCTGGTTCATCAGCCTGTCCTGGTTCCTGCGCGACCACGTCTACATGCGCTTCGTACTGGGCGCCACGCGCGGACACTGGTTCCGCAACCGCTACGTGGCCAGCTACATCGGCTACATGGTCACCATGGGCCTGATGGGCCTCTGGCACGGTCTGCAACTGAACTACATCGCCTACGGCCTGTACCAGGGCGTCATGCTGATCATCTACGACTTCCTGGCGCGCTGGAACCGCCGCCGGCGGCTCTTCCCGGACAACGCGCTGACCCGTGGGGCCAGTGTGTTCGTCACGTTCCAGCTCGTATGCTTCGGCATGCTGATCTTCTCAGGGCACCTGTTCACATAGCACAGAGCGTTCCGGAAGTTCGGGGGTCCACGGTTCCCACGAACGGCTCGCCTCCAGCCCCTGCCCAGTCGGGAAGGGACTTCTGGAACGGTCTCATGGCCAGTCAGCGCGGGACGGGGGGGGCAGCGCGTCGACCCGGCACGCGGCGGGCCGAACGCCAGGGTATGGGGCATCCGGGCCCGGAACCGCCTGAGTGGGCGCGCTCGCGTCTATATGGACGAAGCCGTTCTTGGCGTATGCCTCGGTTGTGGCTACGGTATAGGTATGGCCATAAGTGTGAACGGTCCGGTTCCACCACATGGAGCAGAAGCGGCGGAACAGTCATAGACGGATCTTGCGACGCCTTCTTCTCGCCACAGCAGCATCGCATCGGGATCAAGTCCCAATACGTATCCGAGGTGGCCGCGCATGAGGATCTTGGACCGGCCATCCATATTAAGGGCATACAGCGTATACGAAGGCAGTCCAGAACCCGTCTTCGTCAAGAGCAATGCCTCCTTGGCATTCGCAAGCCAGTTCAATTCGCGCGCCCCTCGCGAGGTGGGGAATCGCCTGACCCCGCCACCTGGCCTCCACAAGTACGTTCCGCCCGGTCCCACGACAGCCAATACCCCGTTCCGCGACCAGGACATGAGCGGATACGGAGCCACCGGCAAGTCACCGGGATACGTACTCCCAGTCAGAAGACTATAAATCCGCAAACCTCCTACGCGACCACGGAAACCCTCGACCGCGACCATTGTGCCCGTCGTGTTGACGGCATAATTCGCGTAGACCCCGCTCGGTGGGGCGCCACGCAGGCGATACTCACGGGTATCGCTGGACAAGATCGGCCGAACCGTCTTGGGAAGTCGTAAGATGTCGAGATATGGCCCGCACCAATACGCAACAGCTTGAGGCAGAATCTGAAACCCCAGATTGGAAGCGCAAGACGGCAGGGATCCGTAACGTTTTCCGGACGAGCCCGACAGCGACCAAGTGGCCACCAACTGATTTGCGCCAGGCATGCCGGATAAGAACCACGGGCTGTTAGGGATGGGGATGTTCACACCTTTCAAAGCGACAACCTCTCCGTTGTTCACCACCACGGAAGCGCGATGATTCGCTTGTACGAGAACCAGACTGGCGGGCGAGTCGCGAAGATACAGAGTCGAAAGCAGATGGTGGAACTCGATGTGCTGATCCTGCAGGACACCACCCGCGGTCATCCTGGCTGCGGCGGCCACATAACGAGTATTCCATGGTGTCATGAATGCCAACAGAACTCCTACTACCACACCTAGAACCCTCACGCGCACAGCAAACACCGCCCGCCGGGAGGTGCGAGGCCGGCGGCGGAACATCGCACCCCCTCCCCGTCAGGGCTGCCTCATCCATAGCGGGCCGTCACCCCCGCAAGGGCCGACGGGAGGGGACCCTTGCGGAGCCCGTCGGATAACGCTGTTCTACACGGTCGGTGGCACGTCGTTCCGGTAAGCATTCGGTGAAGTGCGTGCCGAGCCACTAGCTGTGGCACGCGCTCGCCACGGGGGTGCCGTCGACCCACCAGGCGTAGCGGTCCCAACGCAGTTCACCGAACAGGTACTCGTTCCGCGTCCCCCGGTCGGAGGAATGCCGCAAAGGCGGCGAGGGACCAGCCCGAGGCCCGACCGGTCCGCCGGCCCCACGCTTCGTCGTCTGAACGCCACAGGGCATCCGGCGGTAGTGCCCCGGGGACCCCCTTGCTGACGCGGGCGGCGACCGGCACCCGCGCCTGTTCCGAATCGAGCGGGCGCGGCGCCGGCTCGGTTTCCAGGGCGCTGCCGCTGAAGGCGTCGTACGGCCGCCTGTTGTCGCGGCCGGGGGCGGGGGGCCAAGGCCGACATAGCTGAGATGTACGCCAGCCGATGCGGGGCAGCTGCCCCCCCGGGTTCAGGAGCGTTCCACAAGCGCGCCAGAACGCCTGCCAGCGCGCTCGTCCGGCCAGGGTCGCGTCATTCGGGCGGGGGGCCTTCACCCAGACGATGCCACGAGCGGGGGTGACTTCGAAGCGGCATGCCGGTCCGCTCGCGCCTGCCACCACTTGCCGCGCACAGGTTCGGCCCCACGATGCGGCCCCGGCGCCCGTGGGGTCACGGGGGCTCAGACGGCCGTACGCCGCGAATTCGGCCTGCGCCCGCAATCGCCTGTGGCGCAAGCGACTCGCCCAGAACGACGCGACCCTGCTCGTTCGGCGTGGTCGGCACCGGCACCAGCAGTGCCGCTGCGGGAGGGAAATCCCAGACCTTGTGATGTGACGATCAGGTGCAAGGGAACCCCGGAGGTGCCCGAACGGCCGTCAGTGCCTCCGGCGCCCGACCCAACGCGGACATGAGCCACCTGTCCTCCCGCTCCGGGCCCCGTACGCCGTCCCACACCCCGTGCTCCCGCGCCGCACCCGCCAGCGGGGCCGCAGGCGGCGCGCCAGCGCGGCCCACGCCCGGCCCGGCCTCAGGCGATGCCGACGGCCACCGATTCCGCCCGCCTGCCCACGCTGATCGCCGCCAGGTCGCGCAGGGTCGCCATCACCGTGGCGCCCTTGGCCAGCACGGGCACGGCGCACCAGCCCGGACGGCGGTGTAAGAGGACCGGGCACATGCCCGCCGCGCGGGCGCCCGCCACGTCGTCCCACGGGTTGTCGCCGACGTAGAGGCACTGGGCGGGCGCCACGCCCAGGCGCCGGGCCGTCCGCGTGAAAATGCCGGCGTCCGGCTTCGCGCAGCCCTCCTCGGCGGAGAAGGCCACTACATCGAATACGCCATCCAGGCCGGTAGCGCGCAGGACGTCCCGCCCGCTGAGGTCCCAGTTGGAGATGAGGGCGAGGCGCAGGTGTGCGCGGCGCGCGGCATCGAGCGCGGGCAGCGCGTCAGGGTACGTGCGCCACGGGCCGCCCCATCCGGCGCACACCTCCGCCGCCGGGCTGACCAGCCCGAGTTCGGCGTGCACCTCGGGCCAGTAACGGGTGTGGAAGGCGGCGCCGGCCTCCTGCCACAGCGCCGGCAGATGCTCCATGAAGCGGCGGTCGGCTCGGTAGAGGGTCGCCGCGGCGGCGTCGGCATCCACCGGCACACCACGCCGGCACCAGTAGGCCACGAGATCCAGGTGACGCGCGCGATCGATCAACGTGCCGCCCAGATCCAAACAGACCGCCCGAATCATGCCGCCCACCTCCATCTTCCCGCTCCAGAACACCGTCGCGTGTGCATCATGCGCCGGACGGGGGGGCCCCGCGGTTATGACGCGGTGAGCGGTGCACGAAGATCGCGGGTAGGAGGTGTTCACGTTTGCGCGCATCGTCAGAAACGGCGGGCCGGACGCCAAGTCTGGGCGTCTGTGCGCGGGGCACCGCGCGGACCACGGGGGGGACGCGCCCCTCGGGGGGCGCGCCAGCGGTCTCCAGCCTCAGGCTCCGTGGTGGCCAGCCTCGCCGCCGCCGTCCTGGGTTCATGTGCGCGCGCCTGGGCCCAGAGGGCGGTGCCGGTATGCGTTCAGGGGGGGTAGCATCCACCCATGGCCCTACAGGTGGTGGCGCGAAGGAGATTGGCATACTACTGGCGGGAACTCTCCCTTAGCGGATGAACCCAGACGAGCCGGTCGCGGGATCGATGCCCTTCCATCTGACGGTAAGCATTCGGTGAAGTGCGTGCCGCGCCACTAGATGTGGTACACGCTCCCCGCGGAAGTGCCGTCGCCCAACGAGATGTAGCGGTCCCAACGCAGTTCACCGAACAGGTACTCTGACGGGTCTGACGACCGGTCGTCGGGGAAGCCCCTTGGGGCGCAAGCCTTCGCGCGTTCTGAGCGCTTCCACCCCCGGGCTGGACGCTTACCGGTGCCGGGCCTTGCCGCCGGCACCCTCCCAGCGCAACCGTCGCGGCGTTGCCCTACAGTTCGCGCACACACTCCCTGGGTGGCATCGCCTGCGGGCAACGTCGCCGGAGGTCTCGGTCGAAGGTCGCGATGCCGGCGGACCCGATCCTTTCCCCCAGCGCCGCCACACAGGCGTCGCCGAATCCCAGCCCCTGCCCCGCATGCAGCTCCAGGGCGCGGCGCAGCGTCGCCCCGTCCTGCATCTCGACCGAGGGATGGTCGAACAGCGGTAGCAGCGCGCCCACCACGTCCGCCGAAGTCTGTCGGTACGCACGTTCCAGCGTGAACACGGCCTCGAAGACGACCATCGTCGGCAGGACGAGGCCGATCCGGCCCGCATCCGCCGCTTGAAACAGCAACGCCGCCTCCTGCGCCTGATCCGGCGCGTCATTGAGGAGGAACCGAAGCAGCACGTTCGTGTCAACCACGGTTCGCGGGCGGCTCTCTGCCGTACCGGCCGGCCTCCTCTGCTGCCACCGCGCGTTCGAACCACTCGCGCCCCGGGGACGCATCCGCCCGCTGCCCCCCGGGCTGCTCCGCTGGCGCCCCCGCCAGGCGCCCGCGGAGCGCGGCCAGGCTGGACTCGACCGCGGGGCGCAGACGCAGTTCCCCGGATACGACCGCGAGGCGCAAACGATCACCCTCCTGTAGGCCAAGACGCTCTCGGATGGCCTGGGGGATGACCACCGTGCCACGCTTACCGATGCGCACCGTATCGGGAACAGACATCGTGCGCATCCCCTACGCTCAGATCACGCATCAGATCAGAGCGCAGCGCGGAACAAGGAGTGGCGCAAGTCCTCTTGCGAGTTGACCCGCCCCCTGGTACCGGTACCCGCCTCAGGCGGGGAGCAAGAGCAGTCTGTCCGGCGGCACGCGCAGCCGCACAGCGCCCGCTAGCGGCATGCGTCCGGTCACCGTGACCTGGACCCCCGCGGCGACCTCGACGCGGCTCTCCCAACCGGGTCCGGTGTACGCGGTGTGCACGACCCGCCCGCGCAAGAGGCCGGCATCCCCAGGGGGGTCGTCCCCGCCCGCGCACACCTCCGCGTCCTCCGGGCGGAAGACCGCCGAAACCTCGGCGGCCACCGGCTGCTCCGCCGTGCCTGCAAGGAGGGCCACCCCCCCGGCACGCCCTGCCCCCGGCACCTCCACCTCCACCGGCGCCCCCCGCGACGGCGACCCGCCGGCACGCGCGTCCCGCACGCGCGCGGGCAGGACGTTCGCCGCGCCCATAAACCGCGCCGCGAAGATAGTCGCGGGATGCTGGTACAATTCCTGCGGCGTGCCGCACTGCACCACGCGCCCCCCCTCGAGCAGCGCGATGCGGCTGGCCATCGCCATGGCTTCGGCGCAGTCGTGCGTCACGTAGAGCGCGGTGGCGCCGAAGCCCCGCAGCGTCTGCACCAGCTCCACGCGCATGTCGGTGCGCAGCCGCGCGTCGAGGTTGGACATTGGTTCATCGAAGAGGACGAGATCCGGCTCGGCGGCCATGGCCCGCGCCAGGGCCACCCGCTGCCGCTGTCCACCGGACAACTCGTGCGGGTAGCGGTGCTCGAAGCCCGACAGGCGCAGCAAGCTAAGCAGTTGGCCGACCCGGGTCGCGCGGGCCCCGCGCCCCACCCCGCGCACCTGCAGGGGGAAGCCGACGTTGGCCGCGACCGTCATGTGTGGCCACAGAGCGAAGTCCTGGAACACCATGCCGAAATGACGCCGCTCCGGGGGCACGGACCGGCCGGGCGCGGCCAGGACCGCGCCATCGAAGAGGATCCGTCCAGATGCCGGCGTTAGCAGGCCGGCTACCAACTGGAGCAGAGTGGTCTTGCCGCTGCCGGACGGGCCGAGCAACGCCACGCACTCGCCCCGTGCGACCTCCAGCGATACGCCCTCCAGCACCGCGCCGCCCGATCCGTACCGGTACCCCAGGCCATCGATCGTCAGTCCCACCCACGCCGGGCTCCGGCGGGCGGCCGGACGGGTTTCCCGCCCGGGGCGACGCTCTGCCGCCGGATACCCTCTCCCCCCCCTTGTGGTCAGTGCGCCGGCCTTGCGCGAGCGGTGCCGGCGCTGGGACCTATCCGCCCCGCCCGCCACGGGACTCAGACCGTGCCCCGCGCGGGCCGGTCGGCCGGCCCCCGAACCGGAACAGGCGACCGCCACGCGCCGGGCCACGGCGGGCCGGCGCCCCCCGGCCCGGGCCACTCTGCCGGGCGAACCACCCTCTCCCCCTGCACCGCGGCGCGCACCGGCCCCGCGGCGCCGCTTGGCGCGGGACTCACACCGCACCCCGCCCCGGGCGGACGGCCCGGCGCAACGCCCGCGCCGCCAGCACCAGTGCGCCGACGGTCAGTGCAAGGATCGCCGTAGAGGCCACACTCAGGGCGGCGCCCACGCCGAACGCCTGGTTGTGCATCTGGTGGACGATGGCCACCGCCACCGTCGGCCGCCCGGCGGGGTAGAGCAGTTCCGACGCCGGCAGTTCGAAGACCGTGGTCGCGAAGAGCATCAGCCAGATCGCGCCCCACGTGTCGGCGAGCAGCGGGCCGATGATCCGCCGCACCGTCGTGAAGAGCCCGCCTCCCGCGACGCGCGCCGCGGTCACCAGGGATTCCGGCACCTGCGCCAGCGCCCCGCCGCCCACGCGTACGGCGTACGGCAGGCCGCCCGCCACGTAGGCGAGCAGCAGCGCGGCCGGCTGCCCGTAGAGCAGCAGGCCGAGGTGCGCCAGCCAGGGCTGGTTCCAAAAGAAGATGTAGCCAGCGCCGAGCACGATGCCGGGAATCGCGATGGTGGCGGTGAGGACGACCTGCAGGAACGAGGCCGCGCCCGAGCGCCGCCGCAGAGCCAGCAGCGTGAACAGGCCGACAACCACACCGAGGGTGGCCGCCGCCGCGGCCAGCGCCAGCGAGCGCAGCAGGGCGTCACCGCCGTACGCCACGCCGGGCAACGCGCCGTAGTTGGCGAACGATAGGTTGCCGGCGCGCAGGCCCCCGCCCAGGTTGCGCAGTAGGCTGGCCGCGAAGGTCGAGGCGGCCGGCACGCCGAGGGAGAGGGCGAAGAGCGCCGCCATGCCAGCGGCGGCCCATGGCCGCCAAGGGCCCAGGGTCTGCGTCTCCGGCACGGTCGCGGACTGGTGGCGGCTCGCGAATGAACGGCGTCCGAGCCCAACCGCCTGCGCCCCCTGCGCCAGCGCCACCGCCGCCACCAAGAGCAGCGAGGAGGCCGCGGCCTGTGAGAAACTGGCCGGGAAGGTTTCCAGCGCCGCGTAGATGGCGTAGGTCACCAGCGGAAAGTTTGCGCTTTGGGCCAACGTGGCGGCCACACCGAAGTCGCCCAGCACCTCGGCGAACACGATGGTGGCCCCGGCCAGCAGCGAGGGCAGCAGCAAGGGCAGCAGGACCCGGCGCCAGGTCTGCCAGCGGTTCGCCCCGGCGAGGCGCGCCGCGCGCTCGTAATCGGCGCCGAGCCCCCGCAGACCGGCCTGCACCGAGAAGACGGCGAACGGGAAGAGCTTGAGCGTCAGCACCGCGCCCACGCCCAGCGGCGAAAGCAGCGCGCCGCTGAGGGGACCCGCGCCCCAGAGGCCTCCAGGCGCCAGCAGCAGCTCCCACCCCTGCGCCAGGAGGAACGAGGGCGCGAGGAAGACGAGCCAGGTGGCGGCCGCGAAGAGCCCCTTGCCCGGCAGGTCCGTGCGTTCCAGTAGATAGGCGACGGCGGCCCCCAGGGCGGTGGCCGCCACGGCGACGGTCACCCCGAGCACGGCAGAGTCGACCGCGGCCTGGATCGTGTACGGTTGGCCGAACAGGCCGGCCAGTACCGCAAGGGTCGGGGCCAGGCGGATCGGGGCGCCGAACAGCCCCGGGATCACGGCCTGGCCGAGCAGGGCGAGCAGGGGCAGCACGAGCAGCACCGCTACCGCGATCCCGACGCCCACTCCCAGCAGGCCGAACCCGGAGAGAGACCACCCCGCGGGCCGCGCCCGCGGGACCCCCACTCGGCGGCGCCGCGCCGCGCCGCCGTCCCCCGCGCCCGCTCCGGGGGCGGCCGTCGCCGCCTCTGCGCCCCAGCCACCCAGCGCCCTCCGCGCCCCGCTCACTAGCCGATCAGCCATAGCCACCGCCGCTCAGCGCACGATGTAGTTAGTGAACCAGGTGACCCACGCGTTCTCGTATTTGCCGGCCCACACCGGATTGACGCGTTCCCAGAGCACGCCCGGGCGGGCCACCAGCGGCTTGATCACCGTGGTCACCGGCTGGAACAGCGAGTCGGACCCGGCGGCCTGGACGTCTTGCATGACGCGCTGACCGGCCGGCGAGAGGACGAAGTTGACGAAGGCCTTGGCCGCGGCCATGTCCGGGGCATGGGCGTTGATCGCGACGTCGCTGGGCAGCATCGCCACGCCCTCGGAGGGATAGACGACGCGGATCGGAGAGCCGGGCTGGCGCGCCGCGTTGAGTTCTGCCGAGTCCTGGAACATGGCGACGTGGATGGTCCCAGTCAGCAGGGCCTGCAGCGTCTGGCCATTGGTGGCGAAGATGTGCAGCCCGTTCTGCTGCAGCAGGCGGAAGTACCCCTCACCGGCGCTCGGCCCCATGATCTTGAACAGACCGGCGACCAAGGGGTAGGTCGGCCCGGAAATCGCGGGATTGTTCATACCGATCTCGTTGTGGTACATCGGGTTGAGCAGGCTCAGCCAGGAATGGGGCACCTGCGACGGCTTGATGTACTTGCGGTTGTAGGCGATGGCCCCGGCCGCGGTCACCCCGGTGGGGAAGTAGGCGTGGTCGGACGGCAGGAGCGATTTGCCCAGGGCGTTGTAGTTCGCGACGGAGGCCGGCGTCCAGTTGCGCAGCAGCGCGCCCTGCGAGTCGAGCGAGGCCATGGCGCCGTTGCCGTCGAACCAGATGACGTCCCACTCGGGGTGCTGGCGCTCCGCCGCCACCTTGGTCAGCAGCGGCCCGGTGGACATGTCGCTCAGTTGCACCCGAATGCCCGTCGCCTTCTGAAACGCCGTAGCCTCCGCCTGGTCGTAGCCCTGCGCCGAGTAGAAGACGAGCGTCTCACCGGAGGCAGCAGCGTGGTGCGGGGCCGCCAGGGCCTGCGCCCCTCCCGCCGCAAGGGTGGCGAGGGTCGCGGCGCCGGCCAGGAGGGAGGCCAGTTTGCGCCGAGCCGGAACGCGCATACGCGATGACTCCTTTCGTGCGATACGGCCTGACGCGGAGCAGGCCATGCCCACGCTACCCGGCGCTGGGGCGCGCTTGGTTACGGTGGCCGGCTGCGGGTGTTGCGGTCGGGCGTGCGCAACGTTAAGGGTCGGTTACGGCCCGCCGGCGGAACGTGACGGCGAGCCGCGCGCGGCGAGGCCGTCCCCGTTAGGCAGGGAGTTGCCCACGGCTTGCGGCAGGGGTCCAAGTCCGGGCGGTCACGCCTCCACCACGCCAGCCCTGCTCGCAGGGGAGGCGGGCGCTGGCGACTCCACCGTCCTGCGCGCCAACCTGGCCGCCTGCAACCCCGCCCGCCTTCCACTCACCGCGCGATGTCCCCGAGCCGCATGGCTGCATGGGCTTCGGCGACCCGCACGTGGCCGGCGTTACCAAAGACCCGCGCGAGAGCCCCCGACTTCAGCCGGCGGGATAAAGCACCGCCAGCACCCCTTGCAGATCCAACGTGCGTGCTATGGTGGGTGTTTCCCACCGCTGGGTGGGCGGTCCAGCTACCTGTAGTGGGATAGGGCGCAAGCCTCCCGAGGGAACAGGAACCAGAGGGCCCGCGAGGGTCCCGTAACCCCGCAAGGGGAATCCCCCGGCTCTTGCCGTGGGCAGGTTGTCCATCTCAGGGGCGGCAAGTTGAAGGGCCGCATGGCGGGATAACGTCTCGTCGCCATCGTCAGACCGGGGGACGGCGCGAACCGCCTCGACGGCGGTTCGCGCCGTCCCCTCCCCGCCTACCGCCCCGCATACACCCGCGGCACCCGTGCGCTGATGGCGCACAACACCTCGTAGGCGATGGTGCCGGTGACCCGGGCCATGGCGTCCGCGCCATGCCCCTCGCCCAACAGGACAGCCACATCTCCCTGGGCGACGGGGCCGCAGTCGTCCAAGGAGACAACGACCTGATCCATGCACACCCGGCCGCGGATGGGGGCGCGCCGGCCGCCGATCCAGACGGCCCCGCAGTTGCTCAGGGCCCGGGACATCCCGTCGGCGTACCCGACCGGCAGGGCGGCCACCCGCTCGCGCCCCTGCGCGACGTACGTGCCGCCATAACTGACCGCATCGCCCGCGCGCAGCTCGCGCACCTGGGCCACCCGCGTGTACCAGGAGAGCGCCGGGCGCAGGCCGGCCGGGGGCACGTGCTCCGACGGAGGGTAGCCGTAGATGCCGATGCCGGCACGGCAGAGGTCGAGGTGGGCCTCCGGCAGGCGAAGCAACGCCGCCGTGTTGGCGCAGTGGCGCAGTGCTGGGCGCACGCCCCGCTCCTCCAGCGCGGCAAGCAGCCGGCTGAACGCGGCGAGTTGCGCCCGCGTCGTCTCCAGCGTGGCGCCGTCCGCATCGGCGAGGTGGGTGAACACCCCGGCCAACTCGGCCCCGCGTAGGTGCGCCACCGTGGCCAGGGCGTCTGCCGCGCGTTCGACGTCCTCGGGCAGGCGGCACGGCCAGCCCAGCCGGCCCATGCCGGTGTCCACCTTGGCGTGCAGCCGCGCGCGCCGGCCCGCGGCCCTGCCGGCGGCCGCCAGCGCGGAGGCGTCCTCCAGGTCGAAGACGGTCTGCTCCAGCCCCGCCGCCACCACCTCGGCGGCCCGCTCCCGCGGGGTCCAGCCGAGGACGGCGAGGGGGGCGGCCACCCCCGCGCGGCGCAGCGCCGTGCCTTCCTCCAGCACGGCCACCCCGAGGTGCGAGGCGCCCGCCTCCAGGGCCGCGAGGGCGACGGGCGCCGCCCCGTGCCCGTATGCATCTGCCTTCACCACGGCCATCAGCCGGGCCCCGGGGTGCAAGCGGGCGCGCAGGATCTCCACGTTGTCGCGGATGCGGTCCAGATCGATCTCCGCCCACGTGGGGCGCAGCGCCGCGCTGCGGGGCGGCCGGCGAACCATGGCCGGCGCCTCCTCGGGACGGCCGGAAGGGGCGCCCGCGCGCTGGCGGACAGCGGGGCGCGCGGCGTGGCCATCGACGGGGCCGGCACGCCGCGATCCTGATTGCCGCGCCGCCGTGACAGGCACGGCAACGCCCTCCCCACGCAGTTGCCGCGCCGCCCGCTCGCAGGCGAGCAGGCAGCGGCGCACCCGCGAGCGCCCCGGAGCGCCCCCTTCTCGAGCCAGGGCGGCCGTGAGCCGCAGCGCAATCCCCTCCAGGGCGGGGGCATCGGCGCGGACGACAACGGCGCCGTCCTCCCGGGGGGCGGCCGCACGCAGCACGGCCTCGGCCTGGCCCTCGCCGCGCAAGGCATCAAGGGCGGCCCGGTAATCGGCGTCGTCCAGAGGAACATCCGCGACCGGACCCCAGCTCTCTGGCAAGAGGGCGCGCATGTCCCAGCGCGTGCCCTCCCACCCGCTGATCGTGCCCTGGTCGTCGCAGGCCGGGCAGCGCCACTCGATGAGCCCGTGCTCCCGGCGGAGCGCCCAGAGGCGCCCCGGACAAGGGACATGCCCGGGACGGCGCCTGCAGTGCAAGGGGGTGGCGTCGGCCGTTCCTGCCTGGCGGGCGCTGGCCACGGCGACGATGTCCGCGAAGAAGGCGCCGAACCGCCCAGGGGGCCCCGGCGCGAGCTCCCCCTGGGGATCGAGGAAGTGGGTCAGGTCCACGACGTAGACGGGCAAACCGCCGACCCTCCACGCGGCCGCGCAGGCGCCGCGAAAGCGGCCTTCCATGCGCGCGCCCGTCCCCCCTGCCTCGCCCTGCGGGCTGCCGTAGGGTGGCATCGTTCCGGCGCTGCCGCGCTGGGCGGGGTGCGGGGATGGCCGCGTACGCTACCACCTGGCGCCACGTCGACTCCCGTGGACAGGGGCCGGGCGGTGGCGGGCCGACCCGCCGCCCGTAGGCGCACCTGCGGCGCGCCCCCGCCCGCGGACGGTCAGCGCAACGCGCAACGGCTCCCCGAGGGCCGGTCGTTGACGCGCACGGAGTCAGGTGTACGCTAGCGTGTCTGGATGGGGCTCCCTGTGCCGCAACGTGACGGGCCGGACGCGGCGGGCACCGGTACGTTGAGGGGGCATGGCGAATCCGCGCTGTTGGGGAGGTCGCGGCGACGAATAGTGAACGTCTCTTCTTGCCTGATTCCGCCTGGCTGGGGCCGGCGGACAGGGACCTGGGGGCCGGCACGGGGCAACTGCCCACCCAAGCCGGCGTGCCGTGTTAGGACGCACGCACCTCGTCGCGGGCGCCATCGCTGGGGAGGCGATGGCGGCGGCCGGCCACGCCGGGCTGCTGGGGCTGGCCGTGGGCGCAGCGCTAGGCATGGGGTCGGCCTGGCTGCCGGACATCGACATGGCCGGGGCCGGCATCAGCCGCGCGCTGCCGCTGGGCCGGCTGCCTAGCCGGCTGCTGAAACATCGAGGCCCCACCCATAGCCTGGGCGCCCTCGCCCTCTATGCGTTGCTGTGGAGCCGTTGGGCCGGCCCCGCCTTCCACTTCGCGCCCTATGCGGTGGGCGCGGCGGTCGCGGGGTACGCCACGCACCTGGTGCTTGACGCGCTAAGCGGCGGGGTCGAGTGGCTCTGGCCCCTGTTCCGCCGGCCGGTGGGGGTGCGAATGGTGCGCACCGGCGGGGCATTGGAGCGCTCAGCCGTGTACCCCGTGTTGCTAGCCGTGCTGTTCTGGTGCTCGTGGAGGTGGCGGTGACCGGCGGCGCCAGTGGGACGGTGAACTGCGTCGAGACCACAACAACGACCCCGTCGGGCGAGGTCGCCGGGTATGGTGGTCGGTTCGCTCCGCCCCCTGGCTGGAGGGAATCCGCCCCGCGAGCCCGGGCTCGACCTCGCCCGCGTTCCGGCAAGCACATCCCCGTAGCCCACCGGATCCTCCCCGGATGCCCGGCTCGGGGCCGCTGTCGCGCGCCGCGGGCCCCCCCGCACCCCAGCATCCGCGGGCATTGCCGGCGACCCCGGGGAGACCCTGCCACCGCACAGCAGGGCCTCAGCTCCCGAAATAGGGCGCGGCGCCCGCCAACAGGCCCGCACTCCGCGGGGGGGAGGGCAGCGCGGCGCCGGGTCCCGGGAGCACCTCCCAGACCGCGAACCCTCCGGGCAGCATGCGCAACGGCACGCGCAGCTCGCCGACGGTGGCGTAACTCGCCACGGGCTTCCCCGTGGCCGCGTCGACCAGGTGGTAGCGGCCGGCAGGCAGGCCGAGCCCCGCAAGCCGGATGATAGCCACCCCACGATACTGCCAGGTGGGATCCCAGCCGCTGAGGGTGATCCAGGCCGTGCGGGCCGCGGCATCCACCGTGGGTACGGCCTCCACCACGTCCGCCGCCGGGGCCAGGGTGAGGTAAGGCGACGCGTAACGGGCCAGCTGCCAGCCGTGCTCCAGAACGCGGCCGCCTTGGGCCCGGTAGGCCGCGATGTGCGCTCCGCCGCGGTCATTCAGCGGCAAGACGGCCCGGAAGCTGCGCAGGTGGACCACGCCCGCGGCCACCTCGCGGTCCGTGACCACGGTGAAGCCCATGGGCAGGTTGCGCCAGAGACTGGCCAGGCGCGCGGATAACCCGGAAAGCGCCGTGGGGTTTTGGAAGGCCGCGGCGTAGGACACAACCACCGCCACCGGCTGCAGCGGGTACGACCCGCGCATGGCGCGGAGCACGGGGATCCAGCGGGTGTAGACGGGGAACCCCACCGTATACTCCTGCCCGCCGTGGTAGAGGAAGAAGTCCATACCCACCTCGGCTGGCGCGCCGAAGCCATAGTGGCCCATGAATTCCGCGATCTCGGCGTGGAGCCCGGATCCGCGCGGCGTCCACTCTTCAAAGAGACGGACCCCGTATGCGCGGGCAAGGCTGCCGAAGAGCAGGGCCAGCCCGGTGTGGTCGGCGTCGTCCAGGACCACGGTCGCCTGATAGCGGCGCGCCACCTGGAAGAAGGTGTCCGGTAGGTTGAAGGCCACGCCGGCGCCGCTGAAGCCGCCACCCCAGTAGTAGTAGATGGGGACCGCCGTCTCAGCCCGTACCAACGCGCTCAGGCGGCTGTATGTCTCGGCGACGCTCCAGTTGCGGAAGTGCTGGTAGACCGAAAACAACGCCTGCCCCGGAATCGCCGCGGGCACCGCCGCCCAAGAGGTAAAGCGGGTGGCATGGCCCCGGTTGAACGCCGCGAGGGAGCCGTAGCGCGTGGGCAGCCAGGCATGGAAGCGTGCGATGTCCTGGGGCGCGTACCCGTTCACCCCCTGGCCCCCCGGCGCCGGGCCCCACATGTAGTCGAGCCACCCGTAGTTGAGGAAGACACCGCCGAAGCCAGGGCTGCCGCGGATGTGGGCAACGGTCGCGGTGACGTACTGGAAGTACGATCGGCGGTTGAAACGGCTCCACCAGGTGGGCACCTGGGAGGGCGCCCCGCTACTGCCCACGTCATAGCTCGTGATCCACGGGGCTGGGTTTCCGGTCCACACCGCGTACCAGAAGATTGGAATGATGCGGACGCCGGCCTGGGCGGCGTGCGCCAGGTCGGCGTCGAGCGCCTGGAAGTCGAAGCGGCCGGGAGCCGGCTCCACCGCGGCCCACTCCATATTGATCTCGGCGTAACGGATGCCACGGGCCGCGAGCCGCGCGAAAGTCGACTCGGGCCAAGCCGCGGGCGGCGCGGTGGCGGCAAAGGTCACGGTGGCGTAGACGGTCGCCGGGTGCGCGCGGAACAGGGGGCTCTGCCGGCTCACGCGCAAGTAGATGTAGCTCGGCGCGCCAGAACCGGCTGTGGGATTGGGGGCAAAGACTTCGGCCGTACGCCCGGCGACCCTGGCGATGGTGTAGGCGCTGTCGCCGGTGCTCCCGCCACCGCCTACCTGGCTGAGGCCGTGGTCGGTGTTGCCCGCCTGCAACGCGCTAGTGCCGGTATCGAAGGTAATGGATGCGGCACGCGGCCCGCTGGCGGCGCCGGGCGGCTGGAGCGAAAGGGTCACCGCATGCACGGCGACGCCTGGGGAGCCCGCCAGGCGCAGGTCCGCGCCGTAGTTCTCGGTTCCGGCGAAGGCCACCTGGGTGAGCTTCCAGGTGGTGGACCGCCAAGCGCCCGCCGCGCCAGGGAGTGCGGCGGCGGTGGATTGGTAGGCCCCGTTGACCGGCGCCTGCGGGTCGGAGGAGTTGTAGTCCATCCGCAGCGAGGCGCCGCCGGAGGGCGCCCAGGGGAACTGCAACGCCCAGACGGGTGCCGGACGGGCCGCTGGCGGAGCGGCCACGGCTGCCGCCGGGGCCGCCGCGGCGACCAGCAGCAGGGCTAAGAGAAGGGAGCCGAGTGCGCGCGGCCAGCCGTTGGCCATGCGTTCCCCCCTGGGACGGACCCGGGTGCATGCACTGCGTGGCCGGCACCCGCGCGACCCGATGCCCTCGGTGTTCGGCACTCCGCTGGGCGAGCCTGCCGGGCCGGTGACGGTCGCCGGGGTAGCGTCGTCCTGGGGAGCGCCTGGGGCCATGACACTGCGGCGTGGAGGCGCCATCCGGCGTGGCGCGGGGATGGCGCGCGCGCCATCGCTTGGGCCGCACGCCTCTCCCCTGGGGTGGTGGCCATGCGGTGGTCCGCCGCGGCCCCCAGGGCACCGCCCCCCCGTTTCGCCCGCTCCCCGCCCTGACCCACCGTGGCCGCCTCCCCCTCCGGCCGGCTGCCAGCACATCCGCCCGGCCTCTACCGGCGCCACCGCTTGACCCCGCGACGCGGCCACCTGCCCCGCCCTCGTACCCACAGAGGCGTCTCTGTCCCTGGCACACCTATCCCACCACCACCCCCCGGTTGTAGCCGCTCACGATCCGTGCGAGTGAACGAATCGTGCTCACGCACCCTAACGGCGGTTTTCGGGACGGCGCCCCGCAATGCCTGTCCCCCTTGGGCGGCGGGGCGTCAAGGGCGCGTAGCGGGCCGCGGGCCCTTGTCCTTGACGCCTTGTCGCCCAAGGATAGGCTCGGTCGGCCGGGGCGCCGTCCCTCGCCCCTACCTTGAGCGGTTTCCACGCATTTGCCATGAGCCGCTACCCCCGGTGGCCGCCGCCGGAACCCACCGGCACCGTTTTTGCACCGCCCCCGGTCAGCAGGCCAGGCCTCTGCGTTAGAGTAGGGGCCACTCACCCCGCCGCGCCTACCGCAGCGGGGTTTTGGAGGAATGCGCTGATGCTGTCGCCGGACCAGGTCGCCTTCTACCGCGAGCACGGCTACGTGCTGGTGAAGGGCCTCCTCTCTACCGAGGAGGCGGCCGCGTACCGCCAGGAGTGCCACGCGTTGATCACACGCCTGCAGACGATCCGCGACGTCGACGCCACCTGGGGCAGCGCCAGGAAGCTCAGCACCGCCGCCGTCCAAACCCGGCTGCTGCACTGCCACGACGTGCAGTTCTACGCCGCCGCCTTCGCGCGCCTGATCGTCGACGACCGCCTCACGTCCGCCGCCGCCGCCCTGATCGGCGGCCCCAACGTCCAGTTGCACCACACCAAGATGTTCATCAAGCCCCCGGAGAAGGGCTCGCCGTTTCCCATGCACCAGGACCAGCCATACTTCCCGCACGATCGCCACTCCATGATCGCGGCGATCTGTCACTTCGACGACGCGCCCCTGGAAAAGGGCTGCGTCCGCGTGGTGCCCGGCTCCCACAAGCTCGGCCCCCTGCCCCACGACCGCGAGGGCGGCTGGCACCTGCCGCTGGATCGCTACCCGTTGGAAGACGCCGTCCCCTGCCCGGCCAAGGCCGGCGACGTGCTGTTCTTCAGCTACTTGACCATTCACGGCTCCGGGATCAACGTCTCCGCGGAGGCGCGCACCACCGTGCTGGTGCAGATGCGCGACCCGCTCGACCCGCCGTCCATCCGGACCCACGAGTCGCGCGGCCAGGGCATGATGCTGCGAGGGATCGATCCCTCGTGCTGCACCGTCAAGCCGAGTAGCGAGGCGGCGGCGGCAACCACCATGGGCGGAGGGGCGATGTAGCGGCGGGGCCTCTGCCCCGCCGGGAGAGAGGAACGGCCCGTCCCGCCCGGTGCGGCGTGGCGGCGCGCGGCCAGACCACATGGCCCGGTGCGGCGCAACAGGATCGCCGGACGGATGGGGCGGGCAGGGACGAGGCCCCCGTCGCCGCCCGCGGCAAACCCGGAGCGCGCTCGGCTACGCACGGGCGTACCACGCGCCCCGCGACAGAGGGGCGGCACGGCTAGCCGGCGGCACGGCCTCCGCCGTTCCGCCAAGCCCCAGCTCCGACCGTGGGGGGGGGACGGCCGTCGCGCCTGGTGCGGCGCGACGGCCGCGCGGCAAGACCACCGGGGCGGAAGCGGATCGCAAGGCGGGGGGGACGAGGCCGCCGTCCCCCCCCCAGCGGGCCAGCCCGCTGGCGCCGCGGGCCGTGAGCGGGCACGCGGCGCAACGCGAACCGATCTGCGCGCGGCGCGAGGACCCAACGGCGCAGCCCCCGCCTATGACCACACCTCACCCGG
>JAJZZC010000340.1 GCA_021797775.1 Bacillota bacterium | reverse complement strand
ACGTCCAAGACTGCCCCACGCTTTACATAACGCCTCTTATCGGAACAACCCGGGCGCATCCTGGAAAGACGTCTTTGCAGGTCTCTGCACCGGCCTACGCGGACACTTTGCGCGCCCCGCCGGCCATCCGCAGGTCGCCGCGCCGGGAGTCGCTCCCGCAAACGAAGGGCTTGCCGCGGGGCCTCCCACGAACCGCCTTCGCTTGCCGCTGTAGGAGGAGCGCCGCGACGGCCTCGGGGGCGAGCGACCGCAGCCGGCCACCCCGCAGCCATGCGCGGACCGTGCGCGGGGTCACGCCGAGCATGGCCGCGGCCTGCGCGGGGGTCAGGTCGGGGACGCCGCTGCAGGTCTCTGCACCGATGCCCACTGCGCCTCAGCCCCCTATCCGCCCTCGCCAACCGGCGCGCCCGTCTCGATCTTCTCGCCCTCCTCGGCCAGCGGGAACATCAGCCGCAGCAGGGCCTGCACCTGCGCCTCCCGGGATGCGGCCTCCTCGGGCGAGACCGCGGACACCTCGGCCTCCGTGCGCTCCGTCGCCTCGCCCATCTCCAACCGCTCGGCGTTCTGGCCGACCTCGACCATCCGTAGGGCCACCGCAGCGGGGATGCTCTCCCCGGCCGCCGCCATCTCCCGGAGGCGGTTGGTGCCGTTGACGTGCATCCACCCAGCCTCGGCCAGCCGGCGCTTTTTCGCGGCCACGCGGTCGCGCAGCGCCTGGGCGGTGGCGAGGCGGTCCTGCTCGCGGTCGTAGGCTGCGGCCCTGGCGGACCAGGCATTCCGCGCGTGCCACCCGCGCCACTGCCCCGGGCCACCGCGGGTGGCAGTTGGACGCCCAGTGAGCGCCTGCCACGCCGCAGCCACCGTGCGCCTCTCGGGCGGCAAGTCGCGGAACGACCGGAACGCGGCGAACGCCTTGGCCGACTCGCCCGGCTGCTGCTCCCAGGGGTCCGGCGCCTCGGGCGTCGCCACGTCTGTCACCTCACGCCGGCGCACGCGCCGCATCGTTGAATGCAACCCCGTCCGCTTCACGCCGGGCGTCGCGCCCCGTCCACGCCTGCCACCGACGCACGGCGACGTCGCAGAAGTGGGGCTCGATCTCCATGGCGTACACGCGCCGGCCAGTCATCTCCCCCGCGATGATCTGGGTGCCGCTGCCCGAGAAGGGCTCGTAGCAGAGGTCGCCGGGGCGCGTATGTTTGCGCATGGGGACGGCGAACAGTTCGACGGGCTTCTGAGTGGGGTGCTCGTTGCCGACCGGGCGGCTCTTGCCCTCCCAGTCGATCTCCCAGACATCACAGTCCGGGACGCCGTTCTCGTTGCGTGTCTGGAAGCCAGCGCGCCAGACGGTGGTGCGCTTCTGGCTCACATCGCCGTCGTGGGCCGGCTTGTGGCCCTCCAGCCACCCGAATAGGCACGGCTCGTGCTGCCACGCCCAGTAGGAGTGGCCGAACACCGCTAAGGGCTTGACCCAGATGATCTGCTGGTGGCACAGGAGTCCTAGCCGCCCCCACACAGCCAGAATGTCCGCGACGCGCTTATGCGCGTGCCAGCAGTACCACGATGCATCGTCCACCGCAACCGCTCGGGCGTGTCGCAGGGCTGCGGACCAAAAGGCCAAGGAGTCGCCTATCTCCACCTCGTGATAGACGGCCGACCAGTCCTTGCCGCCTTCCGGCCGATCCGCTCCGGTGTAGTCGACCAAGTAGGGCGGGTCGGTCGCCACCAGCGCCGCTTTTTCTCCGGCCATCAGCCGCAGGACATCGGCCTCGCGGGTGGAGTCTCCACAGAGCAGTCGGTGCGTAGCTTTGACGCCCTCCAGGATCCACAGGTCGCCAGGACGGGTCGCTGCGACGCCGGGATCCACCCGCGGGACATCGTCCGCACCTAGCGGATCCTCTGGTGCCCCGATACGCTCCTCCAGGTCGGCCTCGCTGAAGCCGGTCAGGGTGACATCGAATCCGCCGCCGCGCAACTCTTCCAAGAGGAGGTCCAGCTTGTCGTCCGCCCACTCGCTGGATTCCTGCAGGCGGTTGTCGGCCACCGCGTAGGCCTTAGCTGTGAGGTCGTCCATATCCAGATACACGACCGGCACGCGGTCGATGCCCTCCGCCTGGGCGGCCTTCAGCCTCTGGTGGCCGGCGATCACCATGTTCGTGCCGCGCTGCGCCAGCACGGGGTTCGTCCATCCAAACTCCCGTAGGCTGCGGCGAAGGTCGCGGATGCCCTGCTCGCTGATGCGCCGCGGGTTACCTGCGAACGGCCGCAGGTCAGCGATAGCTACCTCCTCAAGCCGAGGCTTTTGGATCACCGACTCACCCCCGCAGGTGTCTGCGCCCGCGCGACCGCCCATCTCTGGCCCGCCGCGTACACCATAGCACGCCGAATCCGGCTGTTGTACATCAGATTTACATCATGAATACATCTTCAGGCACGCGCCCCGCGGAGACCCCGCATGGTGTGCGCGTGCCAGCGAGACGCCGCATGCCCGGCCGTCCGCCTGCTCGCCCTGGTCGGCCAATAAAGCAGGCGCACGGCGGCGCGGTAAAGAAGGTCGTCGGTCATGCGCTGGACGGTCGGGACGCTCGTGTGCAGCGCGGCGGCGATCTCCCCCTCCGTGGCCGGAACAGCCTGCGTGTGCACGCCATAGCGCATCTGCAAGAGCAGGCGTTCGTCTGCGGTCAGGTCGCGCAGCCATTTGCCCACGACCCGCGCGACGAAGGCGTCTCGGCGCATCCTGGCGTGCACCCTCTGGAGTTTGACCGCTCGGCCGAAGGTCGGGTCGCCCGGCTGGCCCTGCTGCGAGCCGATGTGACTCCACTTGGCGGTCGCGGGGCTCAGCAGGTCGCCGATCTCCTGGCGCGCCTCGGCTGCGGCCTCGCAGGCATCGCGGTACCAGCGGAGGTCCAGTTCCACCTGCCGGCGGATCTGCAGCGGCAGGCGTTCGCGCGTCGCGAGGATAGCGGCCACGCTCCCCACCCCCAAACAAATAGGCACCCGCTCCCGGCTGTCCGGGCAGGGGCGCCATCCGCGCGCGGCGGGCAGGCATTTAGTTGTGCACCGATCCTGTCGGCGGCCGGGGCCGGGCGGGATCGGCCTTCGGGCGGATAGTCTCCTGCGTCCATGATACCTTAGCCGGCTCGCCATCGTGGACCGTCACCAGCACGGTGCCGTGGCGCAGGTCGGGGGCGATGGCGGCGATGGCCGCACGCAGCGCATCCCACGGGATCACGCGCACGCGCCCCACCTCCGCCCGGGGGGATTCGACGCGCGGGGTTGGCCGGGACCTTCTACTCGCCCTCCCCGGCCGGCGCCGGCTCAAACATCGCGAACATGCGCCGCAGCCGCTCGGGCAGCGTCTCCCGCCGTCGCACCGGGGGCGGGAGTTGCACGGCGTAGCAGCCGATCGCCCACGCCGCGTTGCCCGCAGCCGTCGCGACCGTGCCCGCCAGCCACACGCCCGCCCCGAGCCCCGACGGCCCCCAGGCGAGCGCCGCCGCGTCATACGCGGCCAGGGCGATGGACAGGTCGGCTAACAGCATGATCAGCCAGTTGGCGCGCATGCGGTCCCTGAGCCGCCGGCTGGTGGCCGCGACGACAGCCGCCGCCATGTTGAGCGCGCCCCAGCCCAGGGCGACCGCCGCGCCCGGCCCGTGCGGCAGCGGGAGGACCAGCGCGGCGCCCAGGGCGATGGCCGCCACGCCGAACGCATCGCTGGCGAACGCGTCGCCGTCCTCGCCACGCCCGGTAGTGTGGCAGTAGGCGCCGCGCAGCGCCTCGACGCGCCCCAGGACCCAGCCATGCCACCGCTCCAGCAGATGGGCCACCCCCTGCAGACGCTACTCCCCGCTGGTCCGCACGTCCACCACGGTGCGCGGCGCCACCCACCGCCGAGCCTCGTAGCCCTCCACGTAGACCCACCGCCGCAGGGACCCACCCGGGCCGTACGGCTGCCGGCGCAGGTGGCCGCGCACGGGAACGACCGCTGCGCTCAGCCGCTCGCGGTCCACGGGCGCGCCGACCTCGGCTGGCTCCCCACCGCCGACCCGCCGCACCAGCCGGTCCAGGTACACGCGGAGCACGAGCCACTCGGGTGGCCGGCCGCCCCGCCGCCGCCGAGGCTCGTCGACCATGGTGACCGGCGTGCTCTCCGCGTCCAGCAGAAGGCCCA
>JAJZZC010000339.1 GCA_021797775.1 Bacillota bacterium | reverse complement strand
GGGGCTTGCTGGCTACCGGACGGCCCGCGTCCGCAGGCCTGATCGACCTCGATGGCCAGACGCTGGAGGAAGCCTTCGCGGCCGCAGCCACTGCGATGAGGGATGCGCCGCTGCCTGTGGACGACGAGCGCATCGCCGGGTGCGTGGGGGAGACCTGGAAGCGCGCGCTGGCGCACGCAGAGGAGGCGTCCCATGCAGCGCAGGACGCCCCTGCGGCGGAAGACGCCGCTGCGCCAGCGGGCGACGGGCTTCTCCACCCAGACCCAATCTTCTTCGCGCCCCTGCCGACCGCCGCCGGCGAAGCGCCAGGCGCCCCTGCGTAGCCGGGGCCTGCGCCCGATACCCGCCGCCGTGCGCGCAGCCGTCGTCCTCCGGGATGGCGGCTGCTGCGTTGTATGCGGTCGCTCGGCCGTCCACCTGCACCACGCATACCACACGCGCGGCGCGGGCGGCCCCGATGCGCCCTGGAACCTCGCCTGCGTGTGCGTCGAGCACCACCAGGCCGCGCACGACAGCCCCGAGGTAAAGCGGCGCATCCAGGCCATCCTGCGGGCGCGCGGCATCGTACCGCCGGAGGTGTAGCGCATGCTGGCCGAGGCGCCCCGCGCATCCCGCCTGGGCTGGCGGCCGTCCAGGACGCGGTTCGTCCGCTGGCGCCTGGTGGCGCGCCGGGCCGCGTGGCGTGACCTGCGCGACCGCCACGGCGTGAATCTGTCAGGCCGCGTCAAGATCCTCGCTTACCGCCGCAGGGTCCTGCGCCTGGTGGCGGCGGACCCTGCCGACTTCGATGAGGTGCTAGGCGCGCTGACCGGGGACGGGTGGCGCTGCACGCTGATACGCGCCCCGGTGCGGCCATGATCGTCGCGCGCGTCGCCTGTGGCCTAGGCGTGTTCGTCTGCGTCGGCTGCGGCAAGCCGGCCGTGCTCGGCGTGATCGACCTGCCGCCATCGCTGCAGCGGGGGCACGCCGGGGCCGCGTACTGCGCCGACTGCGCGCGCGGGGTGATCGAGGTGGCGCGGTCTGCTGCCGCGATGATGCCCGAAGGGCCGATGGCCGGCGACGCCATGCGCTTGGCGCGCGGGCTGCAGGATGCGCTGGAGGAGGGGTGAGGCGTGGCTGCCGCAGATAACTGGGAGCCCTACGGCGTCCGCATCCGCCGCAACCGCGCCGTCCCCGGGGTGCGCTCCAGCCGTGTCCCCGCATCCGAGGTCATGGCGCGCCTGCGCCGCCAGTACCCGCCACGCGTCCTGCGCTGGGTCCGCGCGGCCGAGTGGCATCGCATCCCCAACGTGCCCCTGGAGCGCATCCGCATGGCGCGGCGCCCGGGCGGCCGGTCCCGCGATGGCGTGCGGTGGATCGAGGAGGCCGTGCGGGCGGGGAAACCGATCGAGCCCGTCGTGCTGGTCGAGACCCGCGCCGGGCTGCTGCTCGCCGACGGCTACCACCGCACCCTGGCGTATCGGCACCTGGGCAAGCGGACCATCCCGGCGTACGTCGCCCTTGGCGCGCGCGGGTTCGACCACGCGGCGATGCACGCGGCGAAGGGGGCGGCCAAGAGCATGCGCCTAGTGCTGTCGCGGAGCGGAGTACTGCGGAAGGCAGCGCCTGTGCCGGCCGGGGCGCATTGGATCACGATCCACCCTGAGCGCTACACACACACCGTCTCTGGCGAGCCGACCAAGGGCCGGCATGTGCTGATCGACGGCGAGGGCCGCATCCTCGGGGGCAGTCTGCCCAAGGCCGCGCAGGGACGGAAGATCAGCGACTGGTGGCGGGAGCAGAAGGCGCCCGAGCCGCACCTGCACCAGCACCTGCAGGCCCAGGGCACCGCGTACGCCCACCACGAGGACCGCACGCTGCAGACCGGCCACGGCTACCAGGAGGCCAGGGACAAGTGGGGGCGCCCCGATGCCGCGCCCGGCCATGTGCGGGCCTTCCGTGGCTCACAGACCCCGCCGGGCTACGTGGCCCTGGGCAGCGCGTTTGCCGACAAAGACCGCGTCAAGGCCCTGGGCGGCCGGTGGGGTCCCAGCATCGGCGTGGACGCCAAGCGGTGGTATCTGCCCGTGGAGCGCCTACCCCGCCTGCTGGGGGAGTTTTCCCACGCCACGGTGGACGCGTCGGCGCACGACGCCTACCAGGACTGGGCAGAACAGCGGGCCCAGGAGAAGCCTCGGGAGGCGCCGTCGCAGCAGGCCCAGCCCAAGGCGCCCGAGCCGGCCAAGGCCACGGAGGTCACGCCAGAACCGTTCGCCATGCCCGAGGGCGTCAACCGCGAAGCGATGGCGCACGGGGACTTGCACAACTACCAGAAGGCGGGCGTGCGCTTCCTCTTGGAGTCCAAGCGCGCCATCCTTGGCCACGGGGTCGGGTTAGGGAAGACGATACAAAGTATCATCGCGGCCAAGATCGCGCAGCAGAAGGAGGGCGCGGGCCCGTTCCTGATCCTTTGCCCCTCCAGCCGCAAGTACGGGTGGGCAGACGAGATCGAGCGATTCGCCCCCGGCACGAAGGCTGTCGTGCTGGACGCGTCGCTGTCGCCGAAGCGCCAGGCGGAGCGCTGGGCGCAGGCCGAGTCCGAGAAGCCCGACTTCATCATCACGAATTACGAGACCCTGCAGAAGCCGGAACTCGCCGAGAAACTGCACGCTCTGGCACCAAACGTGATCGCCGATGAGGCGCACAAAGTCAAGAACCGCAAGGCCAAAACGACGGCGGGGTTCGGCGCGTGGAAGGACGCCAAGTACGCGTGGCTACTGACGGCGACGCCGATGCCCAACGGCCAGCCGGAAGAGACCTACACGATGCTCAGCCACGTCATGCCCAACCTCGGCTCCTGGAGCCAATTCGGCCGGGATCACGTCGTGTTCGAGGACGTGCGCACCGCGTTCGGAACCGTACGCAAGCCCGTGCGGTTGAAGAATGTGGGCACCCTGCGTGAGAAGATCAAGCGGGCCGTGCAGATCAAGAGCATGACCGACCCCGACGTGGGGCTGCAGTTGCCCGACCGACGCCGGGTGGACGTATCGCTGGACATGACCAAAGACCAGCAGCGCATGTACGACGACCTGGCTGAGGAGATCGCTGGCGAGGTCGAGGGCATGAGCCAGGAGGCGTACGAACAGGCCGCGGCGTCGATCATGGTCAAACTCAAGCGGCTGGAGCAGATCGCCATCGACCCCGACCTTGTGCGTGCGCCCGAGGACCGCAAGGGCGACCTGTCGCCCAAGGAGTCCTGGGCCGTCGAGACCATCGCCGACCACCTGGAGGACCCCGCGAACCGCGGCGTCGTGCTCTTCGCCGATCTGCGGCTGCCCCTGGACAAGATCCGCGACGCGTTGAAGGGCCAGGGCGTCCCTGTGGCCATGGTCACGGGCAGCCAGTCACCGGCCGAGCGCCAGCAGACGGAGCGCGACTTCGGCGCCGGCAAGGTCCAGGTTGTCCTGGCGACCAGTGCCGCAGAGGAGGGGATGAACCTCCAGCACGGCGGCCACACGATGATCCACCTGGACGCCCCCTGGGTCCCCAAGAGCCTCACGCAGCGCGAGGGCCGCATTCACCGCCAGGGCCAGCCGAGCCCGTTCACCACCCACTACCACGTCACCGCGCGGAACAGCGTGGAGGCGCGTAAGCAGTCCGTCGTCCACGGCAAGGCGCGCGCCATCGACGAACTGCTGGGGACCCACGGGGCCGAGGATATGGCCGTCGGCCGCGCGATGACCCGCGCCGAGGTCCTGCGGATGCTGCGGGGGGAGCAGGGGGCGCCGAGCAAGCGGCCGAGGGTCGCCAAATCCGTGCGCGCCAGCCGCCCAGATCCCGCGCGCCGGCTGGTGTTGACCAACGGCGTCGAGGGCGGATCCGAGATGCAGAGCAGTCGCCGCATTCGCCGGGCCGGCGCCGGGCACCAGGGGGGCGCCCTGGTGCTGTGGTCGCGTCGCCGGATGCGTCGCAGCAACCAGTCGCCGCTCCCTGCGACGGAGGACCGCTACACGCAGGCCGGGGCTGTGTGGCCGCCGTCTGAGCCCATCGAGGAGCAGGAGCCGCTGGCCATCCGCCGGCGGTACGCCGACGGCGGCACGCGGCGGCTCAACCCGCAGGCCGAGCAGGCGGAACTCGCCAAGCGGTCCGGCCGCCTGGATCGCGCCATCGGCATCAGCATCCTGGAGTCCCGCACCGCG
>JAJZZC010000338.1 GCA_021797775.1 Bacillota bacterium | reverse complement strand
CGGGGGGGCCGGGGCGGCCGGGGCGGCCGGGGCCAGGAGGCTGCCGCGCGGGGAGGCCCGCTCCTGTTCACGGTTGCCGGAGCAGGGGATGAAGGTGGATGCGGTCCGCGCCCCCATCGGCGGTCCAGCGCCGCTGCGGTGAAGGGGTGAGCGGCATCCTCGGTATCGGCGCGGAGAGGGCTTCAGACGTGCGCGCTTTGGAGGGGGAGGCGCGCGGGTGCGGCGAGCGCCGGGCACGTACGTGCTGTGGACGGAGCGGCACCCCTGCGGCGCGCGGGCGATCTCGACCTGGGCGACCGGCGCTCCACCGCGCGCCTGTCGCCGGCGCGCCTGGTCCGCGCACAGGATGCCCGCACCGGATTTCCGCGCCCGCGCGCTGTCTTTGCCGCGAAGGAGCCAGCGCAACGTTGTGGCCCGTGGTGACGAACAGGCGCACCCAGCGACGCGGGAGGAACGTGCGCGGCACCGCGCCCGATCGCCGTTCGGCGGCGAGCCATGGTCGGTCGGGCCGGTTCCATCGCTCCATGACGGTCCGTGGCGCGACGGCCACAGGTTTGCGTCACGCCATCCGGGCGGTTGTGGCGGGCTGTGGCCATCAAGAAGTGACGGTGAACAGTCGCGCGCCTGCCCTGTCTGGCGGTGACCCGCGGACGGGCTGCCACGGACGCGGACGGGGGTGGCGGCATCCGGGGCGGAGGGACGCGGCAAGGGGGGGCTGTTGGTGATCGCGGCACCGTTGCGAGTGGCCATCGTCGGCCGGCGCGGAGCCAGCGCGTTGGCGGGGCTTCGTGCCGCGGGCGCGACCGTCACGGTGGTTTGCGACGCGGACCCCGAGACCGTTCAGCGCATCGGGGAGCTGGCGGGGGTTGGCGCGGGCGGGCGCCTGAGTCGTTTCGCGGACGTGCTCGCCAGTGATGTGGACGCGGTGGTAGTGAGTACGCCCATGCACCTGCACGCCTCGCAATCCATCGCAGCCCTGGAGGCTGGCAAGCATGTGCTGAGCGAGGTGACCGCGGCGGTCACCCTGGAAGAGTGCCGCGCGCTTGCGCAGGTCGCTACGGCCGCCGCTCGGGCGGGGCTGGTGTACATGATGGGCGAGAACTGCTGCTACGCGCGGGAAAACGTGCTGGTGCGCGAAATGGTGTGGCGCGGCACGTTCGGGGAGGTGTATTACGCGGAGGGCGAGTACCTCCACGATGTCAAGCATCTCCACCACACCGCCGACGGCGGCCCGACGTGGCGGCACGTGTGGCAGGTGGGGGTCAATGGCTGCACGTACGGTACGCACAGCCTTGGGCCCGCCATGCAATGGATGGACGCCGCGAGGGGCGCCGACGCCGCGCCCGATCCCATTACCAGTGTCAGTTGCCATGGGGCAGGCAGGCACACGGATCCCGAGCACGTGATGGAAGATACGGTTATGATGCTGTGCAAGCTGGCCTCGGGCCGGCTGGTGGGCGTGCGCCTGGATATGCTCAGCAATCGGCCGGACTGCGTGAATCGCTACGTCCTGCAAGGCACGGCGGGAGCTTATGAGTCCGGTCGTACCGAGGGAGACGCGGGGCGATTGTGGTGTGTGGAGAGCGGTGCGCGCGGGTGGCGGTCCGCTGGGGAGTTCGAGGACATCCTGCCAGCGTGGTACAGGCACATGGAGGGAGAAGGCCGCAGTTCCGGTCACTCTGGGGCGGACTTCGCTACCGCCTGGGACTTTGTGCGCGCCTGCCGGGGCATGGTGAGCGTGCCGATTGGAGTGCGCGAAGCGGTGACCTGGACGGCGGCGGGACTCCTGTCCCAGCGCTCCATCGCACTGGGCGGAGTGCCGTTGGCTGTACCTCCGTTCGAGGCCTTCCTGGCGGAACACGCCTGGGGTGGCCTCGGAGAGGTTGGCGCGTCACGGGCAGGCGCCGGTCGCGGGCAACTGGTGATGCGCCTGCGCGCCGCGGCTAGCGTGGAGCCAGAGGGCTGGCCACTCCCGGCAGGCTACGATATACGGCCGGCCGCAATGGACGATGCGGAGGGATTGGCGCGCTGCTTATCCGTAGTGTTTGCCAGTGGGTGGGACGCGCGGCGGGTGTACCTGCAGTTGCTCGGTTGCCGTGACGTGAGCGCGACCTCTGTGGTCACACACGCGGGCACCGTGGTGGCGACCGCTTCGGTCATCACCTTGCCCGCCACGTTTCCGGATGCCTGGTGCCTGCATCTTGTCGCGGCGATGCCGGAACACCGAGGCCAGCACCTGGGGGGTGCCGTTTCCTTGGCCGCGATGAAGCGGGCACAGGAATTGCAGCCACGCGATTTCGTGCTGCAGACGGACGATGAGCGGTCGTCGGCGATCGCGACATACCTCCGCCTCGGTTTTCAGCCGGAGTACAGGAGGCCGGGGGACGCAGAGCGCTGGGCGTCCGTGCTGGCCGCGTTGCTCCAGGTCCGGATGCGTGGTGTGGAGGGCGGGACGGGGTAGTCTCGCTGCCTCTGGGGCTCGCCGCGGCTGGCTGCCGCTCCGTCCGCGGTGTGGCGGCATGCCGCCGTGGGCCCGGCCTTGGGCGGTGAGGCGGAGGGGGAACGGCCTGATCGCTGGACTCTCCCCCGAGGAGAGCCCGACGCAGCGCAGACCGCTCCGCGCCACCGATGGCAAGCTGAGGTCCGGACGAACCAGGTTGGGGAGGCGGTGCATCGTGCGGACCGGGACCACGTGGAGCACGGCTCGTTCCAGCGACCTGTTCACCCGCAGCCGCAGGGTGATCCCTGGCGGCGTGGTGTCGCTGAACCGCGCGGTGGAGCCGGCCCTGGCCTTCGCGCGGGGACGGGGCAGTCGCATCTGGGACCTGGACGGCAACGAGTACGTCGACTACCACGGCGCATTCTCCCCGTACCTCTTAGGCCACCGCGACCCCGACGTCGAGGCGGCGGTGCGCGCCGCCTTGGATGACGGCCTGACGCTGATGGGCTCGGGCACCACGCCCTGGGAGGTGCGGCTGGCCGAATTGATCGTCGAGCACGTACCAGGGGTCGAGCGCGTTCAGCTCACCACCAGCGGCTCGGAGGCGACCTTCCACGCGCTGCGCCTCGCCCGCGCCCACACCGGGCGCGACGGCGTGCTCGTCGTCCAGGGCGGGTACAACGGCTGGCACAACGACGTCGCCTGCAACGTCATGACCCCGCTGGCGGAGATCGGCCCGCGCGTCAGCCCGGGGGAGTATCCCGTCCGACCCATGTCCGCGGGGGTGCCGCGGAGCGTGCAACGTGAGGTGCATGTGGTGAACTTCAACGATCTGCCCTCGGCCGAACACGTGTTGGCGCGCCGCGACATCGCGGCGGTCATCCTGGAACCGGTGCTCCAAAACGTCGGGGTGATCCACCCCCAGCCCGGTTACCTGGACGGGTTGCGCCGCCTCTGCGACCGCACCGGCACGGTGCTGGTCTTCGACGAAATCAAGACCGGCTTCCGCCATGCCCTGGGCGGTTACCAAAGCCTCGCCGGCGTCCGGCCGGACCTCTGCACCCTCGGCAAGGCCATCGCCAACGGCCACCCGCTGGGCGCGATCGGCGGCAGGGCGGACCTGATGGATCTCTTCGCCGACCCAGACCCCGCCCGGCGCGTGCTGATCGCCGGCACTTACAATGCCCACCCGCTCGCGTGTGCCGCGGCCATCGCGACCATCGAGAAGCTCGCGGGGCGCCAGGAAGAGATCTACGGCCACCTGGAGGGACGCGGCCGGGAGATGGAAGAGGGGCTGCGGCAGATCCTCGCCGCCCACGGTGTGTGCGGGACGGTGGCGCGCCAGGGCTCGGCCTTCTGCCTCTACTTCATGGACCACGCCCCGCGCGACTGGCACGACATCGCCGAGCACCACGACTTCGCGCTGGATCTCACCTACCGCCGGGCCCTCGTGGCGGCGGGGGTCTATCACTTCCCGCAGGCCTGCAAGCAGGGCAGCATCTCCCTCGCTCACAGCCCCGCGGACGTGGCGGAGACGCTGGAACGCACCGATGCCGTGCTGCGGGCCCTGCGCTGAGGGGGCACGCGTCGCGTGGCGGAGAGGCCGCAGCGCGCTCGGACCCGCAACGCGTCCCCGGCGCCTCGCTCGCGCCGCCGAGGGCCCCGTAGGGGCTCGCCATGCCGCGCCGGGTGCGGCGCCCCGCCCGGCGGACGGAGGCCCCACACCTTGCTTGCCCACAGCGTCGCTGG
>JAJZZC010000337.1 GCA_021797775.1 Bacillota bacterium | reverse complement strand
GCCCGCGCCCCCCCTCGGGGGGGCGAACATCGGGGCATGGAAGCCGGAGCCAGGGGCAGGGAAGGGAACCGAACTACGGGAGAGACCTGTCTCACCCCACTATGGCAGACAGGGACCGGGCCGCGGTGGGCATGGCCTAGCGGCGAGCGCCACGTTTTGGTACATAGGGAGAGTCGTCACAAAGTGCTCATTCTGCAGGTGCTGTGGGGTCGCGGGTGACCGTCCGCTATCCGTGGCACCCGTTACGGGGTCAGGAGGTGGTGGTGTATCGCCGGATCCGCCGAGGGACGGGGCTGGTACTGGAAGTCCGGCTGGCGAGTGGGGTGCTCAAGCGCCTACCGGCATGGATGACGCAAGTCGACGTCTGCGAGACGATGGCCGTGTGCCCGAAGCCCGTCTGCGACGTCGGCGCCCTGTACGCGTTGCGTGCCCAGCTTGACGCGTGGGCCGGCGGGCGCAAGGTCAATTCCCCTGCGACAGAAGACACCAGAGAAGAGCTGTCTCACCTGAAGGGACGGTAGGAGGTCGGCCAGGGTCTCATCCGCCAATGGCGCCATGATATGCCGCCATTGTCTATCGGACGGAGTGCAGAGGAGAGGCCCGATTGGGATGTGGATGAGTCTACGGGACGGCGGAGACGGATCGCAAATCGCATGGCGCCATGCTATGGCGTGTGTCATATGGGAGGTGACTCGACCCCCTGCCGCCTCGGAGAGAGGTTCCTATGCTCGGACATAGAATGTGTGACTTGGAGGTGTCGACTTGGCGGAACGAGGTGGCCGACGACAGCAGACCTGGGGTGCTCCCGTCTCCTGGCGGGAGGCGGACGCGCTGGAGGCGGCGCGCGCCATCGCCGTAGCACGCGGCAGTGTACAAAGCCGCGCCGACTGGTTGTTGAGCATTGCTGAGCGGGTACTTCGCGAAGGCGCTGACGATGCCGCATTGCCCGCAGGCGTCCGGCAGCGTGCGGAGAGGGCGCTGGCGGCACTCGCCGCGGAACGGGCCGAGGTGGCGGCCCATCCGCCGCGTCCGGGTCGGCCGCCCGAGGTCTTCTAGGGGGTGGGAGATGTGGTCAACCGGGCCAGGGCGCGGCCCTTGGCTCTGTGGACCGAGGACGGGCCCTGGGGCCGGTTGCCGCCAAGCGCGCAAGAGCGGGCACAGCAATTGCTCGCCCAGATCCTGATCGGGGCCGTGCAGAGCGGGCAGGAGGTGGACGGAAACGAACAGCGAGAAGGTCCACGTGACGCACCTGCAACGCCGGGCTGTCGTCTACGTGCGGCAGTCCACCCTGGAGCAAGTACGCCACCATCATGAGCGGCGGCAGCAGCAGTACGAGCTGGCGGAGCAGGCGCGGGCCATGGGCTGGCACGAGGTCGAGGTGATGGACGAGGACCTGGGCCACTCCAGCGCCACGCCGGGCACCCGAGACGGCTTCCAGCGCTTGGTCGGCGCCGTCGGCCTGCGCGAGGTCGGCGCGGTCTTCAGTCTGGAGGTTTCGCGACTGGCCCGCAACAACCGCGACTGGTCCCAGCTCGTCGATCTCTGCGCCTTGACGGACACGTTGATCGTCGACTTCGACGGCGTATACAACGCGCAACTGCTCACGGATCGAATGGTCCTGGGGCTGAAGGGGACCATGAGCGAGTTTGAACTGGGGCTGTTCCGGCAGCGTTCGCAGGAGGCATTGCGGCACAAGGCAGCCAAGGGGGAACTCTTCTTCACCGTGCCGGTCGGCTACGTGCTGACGCCGGACGGCCGCTGCGAACAGGACCCGGACCAGCGGATACGGCAAGGCGTCGCCACGGTGTTCGAACGGTTCGCGCAGACCGGCAGCGTACGCCAGGTGCTCATCGGTTTCCGGCAGGAGGGGCTGAGCCTGCCGGCGGTCCGCTACCAGCAGGGAGCCCGACACGTCATCTGGCGGGAGGCGACCTATGGCGCCCTGCGCCGCATCCTGGGAAACCCGCTGTATGCAGGGGCCTACGCCTACGGCCAGCGTCACACCGTCACCGAGGTCGTGGGGGGCCGAGCGCAGCGCCGGCACGGGCGTACTCGGCCACAAGAGGAATGGCCGGTGCTCTTACCGAACCGGCTGCCGGCCTATATCCCGTGGGAGACCTACCAACGCAACCAGCGGCTGATCAGGGAGAACGCCAAGAGCGTGATTGGCGAGCCGACCCGGGGTGCCGCTCAGAGCGGCCAGGCGTTGTTGACCGGGTTGCTGCGCTGCCGCCGTTGCGGGCGGCAACTGCAGGTGCACTACGGCGGGTCAGGGCGCGTGGTTCGCTACCATTGCGTCGGCGAACGCGTCATGCACGGCGGCCCGTCCTGTATCGCTTTCGGCGGTTTACGCGTCGACCAAGCCGTCGCGGCCGAGGTGCTCCGGGCGGTGGAACCGGTGGCGCTGCAAGCCGCTCTGCAGGCCTGGGAAGAGATGCAGACCCAGCCCGAGGCGCGGCGCACGGCCCTGGAGCTTTCCATCCAGCAGGCCCGCTACGAAGCAGAACGCGCTCAGCGGCAATTCGATCGGGTGGAGCCCGAGAACCGCCTGGTGGCCAACGAACTGGAACGGCGTTGGAACGCCGCGTTGCAGGAACGTCGGCGTTTGGAGGCCGAACTGGCCCAACTCCCACCCCCGCCGCCCGCGCCGAGCGCGGCCGACCGGGCGGCACTGCTGGCCTTGGCCCAAGACCTTCCGGCAGTCTGGCATGACCCCCACACCGACATGCGTCAGAAGAAGCAGTTGGTGCGGATCCTCATCCAGGAGATCATGGTCGACCTGCCGGCAGACCAGCCGGTGGTCGATCTGGTGATCCACTGGGTCGGTGGTACGCACACGGAACTGCGTGTTCGCCGCTACCGCACGGGCGAGCATCGCTATACGACGGATCGGGAGGTCACTGAGGTCGTCCGCGCCCTTGCGCAGATGGTGCCCGACCGCGTTGCAGCCAACATCCTCAACCGACTCACTCTGCGTACCGGTCACGACAACACCTGGACGCAGACCCGGGTGCGTAGCTGTCGTGACGCGCACCACATCCCGGGATTCGATCCAGCCAAGCCGCGCGACTGGGTGACCATGGAGGAGGCCGCCACCCGGCTGCAGGTCTCCCCTATGACCGTCCATCGCCTCATCAAGATCGGGGTCTTGCCGGCACGCCAAGTCGTGCCATACGCCCCGTGGACGATCATGCCAGCCGACCTCGAACGTGATGCCGTCCGCGCCGCGGTCCAGGCCGTGCGCCGCCGGTGCCCTCGTTCGCTACCGCGTCACGCGACGGAGCAGATGCTTGTGCCCGAGGACATGTTGTGAGGTGGGCATGATGTCGCTATTCCGGGCAAGCGGAGGAGACGACGATGGCGCACAACCCGCATCGCCGTACGGCAGGCCCGGATCAAGCCGCGCCGGGAAGACCCGTGGTCCATGACCTGCTACCGGTGGCAGGTGTGCCCATGACACTGCGCGCGTACCTGAACACCCCTGAGGGCTTGGGCTACAACCTCCTGGATGGGCTCTGCTGCCGCGACGAGCCCACGGTGGAGCACCAAGCGATTGTGGGCAACATCATTGGTCTGCTGCAACGGTACGCCCGGGGCTCTGGCTTCGGCCGGGCCCTCCCTGCCATCAATGTGGACCTGGGCGAACGTAACCAGCCGGCGCCCGACGCGTGCCTGGTGTCGCGGGAACGGTGTGCCGCACTGCATGGACGGGCCCTGCACGGCATCGCCCCCGACCTCTGCGTGGAGGTGCTGTCGCCGAGCACGGCGGGGTATGACCGTGGTCACAAGGCGAAACTCTATGCACGACACGGATGCCGGGAGTATTGGATCGTGGATGGCCGACACCGCCGGGTGGAGGTCTACCGTACCGGCGGCCACACTGCTTTTTGTCCGGGCAGGCGCCTACGCCTGCGGAGAGGCTTTCCGCATTGAGGTGGCGCCCGGGCTCAGGGTGGAAGTCGACGAAGTCTTCTCCTTCGACTGACCCGAGCGAACCGGGATGCCGCCCCACCCACGGACCTAGGGCATGGCGGCCAGGCACCGCACCGCCAGCAGCTGACGGCGGGTCGCGGACCCGTGACGTCCGCTGCCCAGCCACAGGGCCGGGGGGAGCGGTGGTGCCCACGCGCGGCGTCCACGGTGCGCCTCCCCCCCTGCCTGTGGCGCCCGCACCCGGGTCCGCTCATGCTTCAGCGCTGACGCGGGCTGCTCACTT
>JAJZZC010000336.1 GCA_021797775.1 Bacillota bacterium | reverse complement strand
CCCCAGGGGCCGGGTGGGCGTCCGTCGTCCCGCAGCACGCGCAGCCCCAGCGCGCGCTTGCCGGGCGTGGCCCCTTCGCCCAGCCATTCGAAGAGAAAGCCATAGAGCCCAAAAAACGCGGCGCCAAAGACGGCGCCAGCCGCCGTCACCCACCCCGCCGGTGCCCGCGGACGGAGCAACCCGATGCCAGCCAGCGTGCCGAGCAGCGCCACACCCAGGATGCTGGTGTCTACGGCCATCGCCACGGCGCGGCTCGGTACGCCCGCCCGCTGGGCCCGCACCACCAGGCCTTCGGGCAGGCGGATCGCCAGCTCGCCCCCGCCCGCCACGCCGAGCCCGGAAGGGTGTGGGGGGAGGGTGGGTAGCGCCGGGTCGCCAGCTGATGTGGCGCGCGTCACCGGGTGCAGGCGCGCGCGCAGGGGGCCGTGCGGCGCATCCAGCGGCGCGAGCGCGGGGGTCGGCCCGGCGGAGGGGGCGCGCCGCGCGTCTCTGCGGTCGGGCCGCGGGGTGGAGCCCGCGCGCAGCACGTATCCGGCCAGCGCCAGCAGGAGGGCGGCCGCGGCGCCGAGCTTCAGCGGCACCGGCAGCGGTTGCGGGGTAAAGAGCCCTTCCACCAAGGCCGCGCCCGCCAGCAGGACGACGGCGGCGGCGAACAGCGGGGCGGTTCGTCGCGCGGCGGCGAAGAGGGCCGCCAGGCGCGGGCGGTCGCCTGGCGCCAGCCACGCCGCGCCCATGGCCAGCCCGCCCCCGCCGGCGCAGAAGGTCGCAGGCAGTTCGAGGGCTCCGTGGGGGGCGATAAGTGCCCAGAAGCCGGCGACCACGCCGTGTGCCGCCATCCAGCCGGCCAGGGCGCCGAGCAGGGCGGCGTTTAACGCCAGGGCGGCGACGGCGCCGAGCCCGAGGAGAACCCCGCCAGCGTAGGCTAGCGCGCTGGCGGTGATGTTGTGGAAGAAGAGCATCACCGAGAGCGAGGCCGCGGCGGCATGGGCGGGGTGTAGGCCGGAGCGCAGCGAGGCGGCCAGTGCGGCGCGCACCGCCGCGGGCAACAGGACGGCCTGCCACGCCGGACTGAGGGCGGCGGCGATCGCCGCGCACACGGCCACCACAGCATAGACCGAGGCGGCCCAGCCCACCCAGCGCATCTCCGCCCGGAGCAGGCGCGGAATCCCGCCGCGCAGCGCCTCGGCGAGGTCGGGCCGCGACGGGCCCGCCGGGCGGTAGAGGAAGGCGAACCCACGCAGAATGCGCGTCGCGGTGGCGCTATCGGTGCGCGGTGCGGTCGGCAGGGCGGCCGCCCGTACCGCGTCCTGGTAGCGCCGCCAGAGCCCGCGCGCACCGTCGGGCTCGCGCCCTAAGCGCCGCGCGCCCCCGCCCGTCATCGGCTGTGCCCACCGCTCTATTCCCGCGACCGTGGGCGTGGCGCGCTCGGGGCCGTGTGTGCCGCTCACAGGGTGGCGGCCCCCCGCGCCAGGCGCCGGTAGACGGCGACGGACTCGGTGCCTAGGGCGTCGCCGATGGCGTCACGGGCGGTGATGCCGGACCGCGCCAATTCGCGCAATACCTGGCGGCGGCCGCGCAGCATCTCGACCGCCGCCAGGCGCACGGCTGCAATCCTCTCGTCCCCTTCGCTATCTGCGGGCGCAGACACCAGCGAAAACAGCTCCGCCGGGCAGAGGCTGCAGTAGCCGATCCGGGTGAGGCGTCCCAGGCGCGGGAGATAACGGAAGAGGGGCGGGGCCTCCTCCGGCGATGGGGCCTCGGAGAAGCAGAGGATGAGGTCGGCCCCCGCCTCGTGCATGGCGGCTGCGGCGCGGGCCCCATCCACATCGTATTCCCCCGGCACGGCCAGCGCCAGTATGTGGGCTAGCCCGGGAAGGGCCGCCACGCCGCCGCGCGGTGCGCGCACGACGGGACCGCTGTCACGCAATAGCGCCAGGCCCACGGCGTCTCCGGCGGCCAGCGCGGTCCCCGCGACCTGCAGCGCGGCCGCGCAAAAGGCGTCCAGGCGGGTGGTGGGAACGGGCTGGCCAGCGACGGCGACCGACGACCAGCGGCCGGCGTCCACCGCCAGGAGCACGCGCTGGCCGCGCTCGGGGCGCAGCCGCGCCACCAGCGGCTCGTCACGGCGTGCGCTGGCCCGCCAGGAGATGCGGCGCGCGTCCTCCCCGGACAGGTAGGGGCGGATGCCGTCCGGCTCCACGCCCCAGTCCCCGGCGGCCGGGGCGCCGGCTTGCTCCCGCCGCCCAGGGAGCAGGCCCTGCGGCAGTCCGCCTGGCACGACCGTGTGCTCCTCAGCGGCGCCGGCGGAAACCGCGAGTGCCCAGAGCCCCAGCGGCGAGTCCAGCGTCAGCCGCGGCCCTTCCCAACGGACCCGCCCGCGGGCGCGGGGCAGCACCTCGTACGCCGCAGCCAGCGGCGCACCCGGTGCCAGGCGACCCCGCCCTTGCGGCGCGGCGGCGGTCCACCCGGGAGGGGGCAGATCGGCCCACCAGAACCGCCGCGCAGCGGCAACCCCCCACCCGGTGCGGACGCGCACAGGTTGCCAGCGGAAGGCCACCTCCACGCACGCGGGCCGGCCGAAGCAGAGCGGGCCGCGCACGAGGCGCGCGCACTCCAGCTCGTGGGGGCTGGCCGTGCTCGCCGCGTCCGCGAGCGCGGCCAGCAGGGTGGCCCCCAGGGTCAGAGCGGCTACGGCGCCGCGCAGCGATGCCGACAGCATCGCGCCCTCCACCAGGAGGAGCACCGAGACCCCCGCCAGCAGCCACGCCAACCGCGCCGTCGGCACCCGGTGCGCCTGGGTCCCGTTCCGGCCTGGCCGGGCCACCCCGGAGTCGTGATCGTCGGGGGGCTGTCCCCGCCACGCGGGGCCGCGGCCGGTGCGTGCGGCCTCGCCTGGCCGCGGCCCACCAGGCCCCTCCCCGGGCGCGTGGCCTCTGGACGCGGCGCCTGTGTGGTCACGGTCCGGGCTCAACGTGGCACCTCGGTCTCCTCGGCGATGCGTTGCAGCAGCGCGTCCGGGTCGAAACCCTCTAGTTCCACGGAGGCGAGCGGGCGGATGCGATGCCGCGCCACCGGCAGCCAACAGGACTGCACGTCGTCGGGGGTGACGAAGGCGCGGCCCTCCTGGGCGGCCACGGCGCGGGCCGCGGCCAGGAGGAGGAGGCCCCCCCGCGGGCTGACGCCGAGTTCCAGGTCCGGGTGCGCCCGCGTTGCGGCGATCAGACGGTACACGTAGTCCGAGACCGCGGGGCCCGCGGTGACCGCTGTGCGGACGGCGCGCCGGGCGGCCAACCAGCGTCGCAGCATGTCCGGGGACTCGGAGCCTGCAGACGCGGCCTGCGCAGGTGCCGCCGGCGTCAGCGGCAGCGTTTCCAGCCCGATCCGCCCGCTGCCACTGGCCGCCAGCATGGCGCGTTCGCGCTCCGGCGGCGGGTAGCCGACGCGCAGTTGCAGGAGGAAGCGGTCGCGCTCGCTGAGCGGCAACGGGTAGGTGCCCTCGCCGTCCAGCGGGTTCTGTGTGGCGATCACCACGTGCGGCTGGGGGAGGGAGAGGGTGTGCCCGTCGATGGTGACCTGCCCCTCGGCCATGGCCTCCAGCAGGGCGGACTGGGTGCGCGGCATGGCGCGGTTCAGTTCGTCCACCAGGACGACGTGGGCGAAGAGCGGTCCCTCGCGCACCTCAAAGGCCCCCGTTTCGCGCCGGAACACGGTGGAGCCGGTGAGGTCGGCCGGGAGCAGGTCAGGGACACACTGGATACGGGAGAACGTGCCGCCAAGCGTTCGCGCGAGCCCGCGGGCGGCCAGGGTTTTGCCGACGCCCGGTGGTCCCTCCAGCAGCACGTGTCCGCCCGCGAGCAGGGTGGTGCTCAGACCCGCGATCAGCGCGTCCTGGCCAAAGAGGAGGTCGGCCAGCGCCGCGCGCAGGTCCGCCGCGATAGCCGCCGCGGCGCCGACGTCCTCCTGGGATGGCGGTGCGGCCACGGCGGTGGATGGAACGCGGGCCCCCTCTTTCCCCAGCACCGGCTCCGGCTCCCCCCCGTTGCGTCCCATGGCCGCCACGCCCGGCGGCGATGCCTCTGCCCCACGGGCGAGGCCGCAGGGCGCTCAGCCCTCCGGCTCTCGCGGCGCGCCGGTGGCGCCCGCGCGGAACAGCAGCAGCCCGTACGCGCGCACGGCCTCGTCCGGCGCCGGAGCCCGCGGCGGGTCCGGCCGGACCGGCAGGCGGCG
>JAJZZC010000064.1 GCA_021797775.1 Bacillota bacterium | reverse complement strand
CGCGGCCCCAGGGCACGGCGCGCTGGGCCAGGGCGCCGGCGCCGAGCACAACGAGCAGGAGCGGCAGCCACCAGCGGCGCCGTCGGCGCCAGCTCAGGCGGCGCCCGTGCGCGTGGGCCCTGCGCGCGCTGCGGCGGGGGGGGGTGCGCGTGGAGTCGCCGATCCCGGATTCGCCTGGTACCTGCCCACGCGGACGAACCGGGAGCCCCGGTTGTCCACGCCGCCCGCCCGACCAGGCGTTAGCCCCTTCCGGCCTAGGATTTGCCCATCGCCAGGGCAGCAGGCCACCGGCGGACTTCGCTGCGGGGAGCGGGCGGCGGCCGCCCGCTCCGACGTCCCGGTCGCCCGCGTCTCGGGCGTACGCGCGGATGGCCGCCCCGTCCCACGCGGCCTGTGCTGGGAGCCGACCGGCGAGCGACCCGGGCGTCCCGAGACGGGCGCCCAGCCGCGTTCCGCCGGCCCGTCGGGCGCACCCTGGTCTCGCGCGTGGCCGCGGAAGGAGTGCAGGCGCCACGCCCGTATACACGGAGCGGCCCGTGCACCGGCCCTGGTGTGGCCCCGGCGCGTGCCGGCGTTCCACCATGCCCGCGTCAACCGCTCGCCGTGCGTCCCACGCTGCCCAGTCTAGCGCAGGCACCGCGCCCCTGTGCGGGATGCCGACCCCGCCGGGTGCCCCGCCCGGGTGGGGGGCGCGTGCCCCGCGGAGTTCCGCCGGCCGGCGCCGTGTATCCGCGCTGCCCAGTCTAGCGCACGCCCACGGGGGAACGCAGGCGCCAGGCCGGTGCCGCCTGGGCCGGGGCAGCTGTCGCGCGATGCTCCGTCGACCGGCGCGCCGTGCCGCCCGCGTCGCTGAGTCTAGAGCGGGCCACGGCAGGCGTACACCGGCCGTACACCCCTGCCGCATGCCGGCCTTGCCGGTTGCCGCGCGGGGTGCGGGGGCGGGTGCCCCCTGCGCTCCGTCGACGGCGCCGCGGGGCCCCGGTAGAGAGCGGGGCCCCGACAGGCGCGCAGGCACGGCGCCGCAGCCTACCGGGGCGGGAGCGCCGGTGCCATGGCGCTGGACCCTTCCCTCTGCGGTTCCAGTCGTTCCGCGTACTGCGCTGGTAGTATACCTGGGGACGCACGCGGCGTGAAAAGGTCGCCACGCCGCCGGCAGGACGCGCTTTCGCACGATGAACCTATCGACACCGCACCCCGATGCCTGTGGCGGGTCCCAGGATCAGATAGTGCTCTGGGTCGCGTGAGGAGCGGCCGGACAACTCCGCCGACGGGAGTGCCCGCGGTGGTCCCGCGACCGGCCCCGCCCCGTCTGCCGGACGGGAGCTTCCACGCCGCGGCGTCAGGTTCCCGTCATGTCCCTCTGGTCAGGATGGAGTGGGAGTGCCCGTTGGGCGCGCTCGGGGAGTGGTTCGGTGCTGGGCCGAGGGTGGGCGTCCCGAGCGCTACCGTTGCTGGGGTTCATGGCATTGGCCGCGGGCTTTTTGTTCGAGTTGGCGCGGCACCTGCCGACCGGCGGGGACTTCTGGACCTTCTGGGCGGCGGCCCGGGCGCTCGGCGCGGGCCTCGACCCCTATCGGGCCGCGTCGCTGACCCGCGTCACGGCCTTGCCGCCCGGACCCGCCCCAGGGCCCTTCCTCAGCCCGCTCTTTCTGGCGGAGTTGATGCGGCCCTTAGGTGCCCTGCCCTTCGCCACGGCGCGCCTGCTTTGGCTGATCCTGAACCTGGCCTTGTCCGCGCTCCTGCTCCTCGTGCTCCTGCAGCAGGGCGGCTTCCGCCGCACCGTTTGGAGCGTGCTCGCTGGAGCCGCGTTGCTGATGGCCTTCCAACCCTATGACATCACCCTATGGATCGGGCAGACGGACGTGCTGGTGGCGGCCGCGCTGGCCGTCGCCTGGGTCTGCCTCGAGCGCGACCGCCCGTTGCTCGCCGGGCTGGCGGCGGCGCTCGCGGCCATCGACGTCCACCTGTTGATGGGTTTCGCGTTCTATTTGCTCTACCGCGCGGTCGCGCGCCGCGACGCGCGGCCGATGGTCGGCTTGGCGGCGGGCCTCGCCGTGGAGACCGCGCTCTGCCTGCTGCACCCGGGGGACACGGTCTATTGGCTCCTTGTCACCCTGCCGCACGCGCAGGCGGCGGCGATCGAGCCCTGGGACACCCTGAGCGCGCTGCAGGCGGCCAGTGAGCTGGTGGGCGCGCGGGTGGACTGGGCCGTGGCCGTGGCCGTCGGCCTCGGCATGGTCGGGCTCTCCCTCGCGGCCTGGCGCCGGCCCGGTGCGACACCCCAGCGCGACCTCGCGGTCGCCACCGTCCTCACCCTGGCAACGACGACCTTTGCGTACAACCAGGACTACCTGCTGCTCGTGCTGGCGTTCCCCTTCCTGGCGCAATGCTGGCGCCAGGGCGTGGCACCGGCGTGGACCGGGGCGCTCGCCCTGTGCCTGGCCGCCGGGTTCGGGCTGGCACAACTCACCGGCGGTCTGGTTGCCCCGAGCCACGCCGGGTTTGTCATCGGCGCGCCGGTGCTGGCCCTGGGGATCCTCGGCACGCTGCCGGGGTTCCGCGGGCGCCTGGCTCCGGCGCATCGCCGCTGGGCGGCGGCCTGGGTCGCGCTGACTCTCGGCGGCTACATCGGCTTCACGCTGAGCCGCTGGGAGGTGGGACCCGAGATCCTGTTGCTCTCGGGCCTGCTGGCCTTCATGCTCCTGGTGGGCGCGGCGCGAGCTGGCGGAAAGGCGGCGGGGCTGGACCGTGCGGCGCCGCTGCACCCAGGCGCGGCGGCGGGGCCCATGGCGGGGGCGCCGGCCTGAACAGCGGGCGTGGCGGGGGGCTCGTCTGAGGCGTGGGGCGGCCACGCCGGCTGCTGCCGCGGCGCCGCGCACCGGCCGCGGGACCGGCGGGAGAGCATCCGGCGCCTGTGGGCCGCCGTGCGGGATAAGGCCGGGGGCTTCCGCTCAGCCCTTGGGTCCCGCCGCGTGGGGGCGCTACGGGGATGCGCGCCAGGCACCGGAAGAACTCCCGCGCGTGGCGCGGCATGGCCTTACTCGGCTTGGCCCTGCTCACGACCGGTGCCGTCGTGGTACTGGCCTTGCCGCCTACGCACGGGCAACCCTTCCCGTCCAGCCTGCAAGTCGCCCTGCTCCGCCAGATCGACCGCGCCCGCCGCGCGAGTCACCACCCGCTGCTCTCCGCCCCCAGCGCCTCCGAGGTGCAGGCGGCCGACACCCTGCTGCCCGTCGCGGCGAACGCGGGATCCCTCCCTGCCACGAGCAAAGCCTTTTTCACCCCGTATCAGGGCGCGTTCCTACTCCTGCCGCGCAACGCGCCGGACATCGCCGCCACCATGCTGAGGACGCTCAGACCCCGGCGGTGGCGCATCTTGCTGACAGCCCCCTCCTGTGCCATACGGGTCGGCACCAACTTCGCCGGCGAGCTCCTGGCGATCTTTGCCTGCACCACTCCGGGACCGGCATGACCCGCTGTGCGCCAGGGGGGGCTCCGTAGCGCCCGGCCTGCGGCGCCGGGGCCCTCTCTCTGGCACACTCGCGCGGGGCCTGCGTGTCCCAAAGCAGCGCAGCGCCGCCCCGCTCCGTTCTGCCCGGGGTTTCAACCTGAATCTCGCAGTGTCAGGCGGGCGCCCCTGTCGCAGAAGGACTCTGCCATACGAGCGGGTGAGGTCGTGGCGAGGGGCCGACGCCTGGGCGCGAAGGCGCCGGGCAACCCCTTTGCGAAAATCAGGTTCAACCTTCCCCGGGGCCCCCGGCGGTGCTGCCTCATTGCTGACGTATTCACGCCATCTTTGCGCCACGTTCCCGCGCTAATCTGCCCCCCGCGGGGGCGGTACCCAACTGTCCCCGGTCCGGGAGGTAGCGGGGGAGGTGATGCGCTGTGCCGGTGTGGCCCGGCGTCGCTCGTGTTCCAGTACGCACGCTGCGGCCGGGGCTTGCGCCGCACGTGCCGGTTACGGCCGCTCGGCTCCCGCCCGGTCTCCGGGAAGAGACCGCGGCCCTGTGGCGTCGGTCGCTTCGCTGGTGACCGCCAGGCGCAGTTGGACCCGCCCGCCCCGCTGGCCGTCGGGCGCCAGGATGCGCAGGTCGCCGCCCGTGGCGCGTGCCAGAGCCCGCCCCACGGCGACTCCCAGGCCGGTGCCGCCGTCGTTCTCCCGCGCGCTCTTGCCGCGGGCGAACCACGGCCAGGCCCGCTCGGTGGCGCCTGGAACGGTTGCGCTGGCCCCCTGCTTGGCCGCTGCCCCAGGAAATCCCTTCGGGTGGCAGGGGGTCGTTTGCGCGGCATCGGTCGGCGGAGGCGCGGGCCCAAAGGGACCGTGACGGCCGTCCAGGCGACCCCCCTGGGCTTTGGCTGTAGGGAGGTTCGCGACACCATCGCAGCCGCCGTGCGCCCCCCGGATCGCTCCGGTCCCGAACCGCCGACGGGGGGCTGGCGCGGCCGAACCATGCCCGAGGCGGTTGCCTGGGCACACCGGCCGGGCGTTGACACCCTCGGCCCGCATGGATAAAATCCAGGTCGCGTAATGACCAAGGGTCATGAAACGACCGCCGGTCATTCCTCGAGGTCAGGGAAGGCGGCAGGGACGTGGCGGCAGGCGCGCTGCGCGAGCGGCAGCGGCAGGAGCGGGGCGAGGCGATCCTGGCGGCGGCGCGCCGCCTCTTCGCGGAGCGGCCATACGCCGCGGTGCGCATGGAGGACATTGCGGCTGCCGCCGGGCTCGCTAAGGGGACGCTGTACCTACACTTCGCCGACAAAGATGCCATCATCGTCGCCCTGGGCCGGGGGTTGCTCGGGCGCATGGCCGACGGGATGGCCCCTGTGACCGCCGAGGTGGAGGCCGGGCGCCTCCGCGCGGCCCACGGTCTGGAACGAGTCGTCGCCCTGTGGCACGACGCGTACTGGGCCGAGCAGGGCCTGTTTCGCATCCTGGTGCTGGACCGTCCGCACCTGCTCTCGGAGTTCACCACGGGGGCGGGCGGCCGGGGTCCGCACGTGCTCGCGCCGGTCGAGGCATTGGTGGCGGCCGGGCAGGCGAGCGGGGAATTACGCGGCGGCTCGCCGCCGGAGGTGGTCAGCCACGCCCTCTGGGCGCTGTTTGTCGGCGCTCTGCTCCTGGCGGGCAGGGGCGAGATCAGCGAGACCGACCTGCGGGTGAGCAGCCTCGGCGTGATGCGGGCCCTGTGGCGCGGCCTCTGCCTGCCGTCGGAGGCGCCGGAGCTGCAACCGTGATCCGGCGGCAGCGGATGCCGCGCTAGCGTCGCGGGAATCTCAGCGATGACGGGAAGAGGGGTGGCGGGGCATGCGTGTCGCGATGAGCACGCGCTCGGGGCGTCCCGGCGAACGGGTGCGCGTGCGGGTGGCGCCGGCGGATCCATCCCGGGTTGCGGGCGTGCGCTTGACCGTGGGCTACGAGTTGGATCTCACCCTGCAACGGGCGGGGGACGAATGGACCGGGGAGCAGGAGGTGCCGTGGGACGCCCCCGCCGGCACGTACTACCTGTCCTTTCAGGCGTTCGACGCCAACCGGCAGGCGGTGGAGAACGCGGAGGAGACCTTCACCGTCCAGGGCTGAGGCGGGGCACGCGGGGACGGCGGGCACCCCGCCGCGAATGGGTGTGGTCGTCCCCTGGGCCCTGCCGGTTCCGTCGACCCTGGGCGCCATGGGTGGAAGCGGGCGGGGGCGTACGGCCATAGGCCCAGCCCCCGCCTTGGCCCGGCGGCCGCGACCGGCTATCCCCCCCGTAGAGAGGCGCGTGGCGGCGGGCTCCGGCCGGCTCCGCGCTGGGCGCGCCTTGCCCGGGCGCGGCGCCCGCCTGGGGGCGGCGACTCTTCCCCGCCTCGGCTGGCGTGCCTGGCGCGTGTGGGAGCGCGACCTGCTAGGCCTGGCGCAAGGCGTATGCTACGAGCCTTTGAGCCGTTCATGATCCTGGTGGCGCTCGGTTTCGGACTCGGTGCGTACGTGGTCAAGCTGGACAACGTGAGTTTCGCCGCCTACATCGCGCCCGGCCTCGACCTTCCTGCACGGGTTCTGAGGGGGCTTGCGGCGTACTGCGGGACGTACGGCCCGAGCGGACGTGCCCCACCGGCCGAGGCGCTGTCCCCGGGTGGTCCTCTGCGCCCTCCCCCGGCCCGGATTGCGTCCGCCGGGCCCGAGTGCCGGGTTCCGCCCGTAGACGCCGCATCCCTGGGCGCCCACCCCACCCGAGAGTGGACGTTCGTGCCCCTGTTGCCAGTTGCTGGACGTGTGCCGGGCGCTCCCTCCCCACAGCAGGTGTCGCCGCACCAGGCCGCGTAAAGGCCGCGCGGGACGGACTTCCCCGTCCCGGAAGGGGTTCTGCACGGTGCCCGAGACGCTGAACGTGGGCCTGCTCGGTTGTGGCGGCATGGCCAAGGCCCTGGCCAAGGCCCTGGGCCGCGTGCCCCGCGCCCGCATCTCCCGGGTCTGCGACGTGGTCGAGGACGCGGCCCGCACGGCGGGCGTCGAGTTCACCGTGCCGTGGGGCACGAGCCCCGAGGAGGTTTTGGCGGACCCGGCGGTCGGCGCCGTGATCGTCGCCACGCCGAACTTCACCCATGCCGACCTGGTCGGTCAGGCGGCCCAGGCTGGCAAGCACATTTTCTGCGAGAAGCCCATGGCGCTGACGGTGGCCGACTGTGATCGCATGATCGCGGTGACCCGCTCCGCGGGCGTGCACCTCTGCATCGGCCACGTGTTGCGCTACCTGCCCGTGTTCGACCACATGAAGCGGCTAATCGACGGGGGCATCATCGGCGAGCCGTTCGCCGTCCGCGTCTCGCGGCTTGGGGGATGGGGCGAGCGGGCCGCGTGGCGGCAGCGGCGCGATCTGTCGGGCGGCCCCCTCTTTGAGATCAACGCGCACGAGATCGACTACATGCGGTACATCCTCGGCGAGCCCGTGTCCGTGTATGCCAGCGGCACGCAGGCCGTGGTCAAGCAAGCGGACTTCGAGGACACGATCTTCCTCACCGTACGCTACGCCGGCGGCGGCCACGGCGTCCTGCACAGCAGCATCGGCGCTGCGCGCGGCGGGTATACCGGCGAGATCCAAGGCACCGAGGGGACGATCTCCTTCACCAATTGGCCGAGCCGCATCGATTGGAAACGCTTCGACGGGACGGCGGGCAGCGTGCAGGACGCCGAGTTGCACGTGCCGGATCCGCACGAGCGCGAACTGGCCCACCTGGTGGAGGCGGCGCTCGACGGTGTCGCCCCACCCATCGGTGGCGCGGACGGCCGGGCGGCGGTCGCGGTGGCCGAGGCGGCCGGGCGCTCGATGCAGACGGGCGAGGTCGTGCGCTTAGGGTAGCGGGGGGGCCGGGTGGGGTGCGTGCGGTCGTCGGGCCGGACGCCTCTCTGCGGGGTGTCCCGGGGGGCCCCCCGGGGGTAGTCCTTAGCCGGTTGGCGGGGCGGCCAGCGCCATGCGCCCGTCCGCGCGTCGTCCCGCACCCCGCGCCTGCTACCTTGTCCGTTGGCACTGTGCCCCGCGGCCGGCCGGGCGGCGTGGGAACGGCACTCCGTCGTGCGCACCGCCGCGCCTCCGAGCGCGGTGGCCGTGCTTGCGGCCCTGGGCGGGGCAGCGAGGCCCGCCGCCGGGGGGCCCAGGCCGGGGTCTGCCTGGGTCCCCCGAGGCTGCTTGCCGTCACTGGATCGGGGGGCAGGGGACGGGGGGCAGCGGGTCGCAGACCACGTCCGGGCAGGGGTCGGTGGTGATGAGGCGCTTCACCTGCGTCACGCTCTCGAACTCCAGGCAAAAGGCCCCGTTACAGACCAGGTGACACACCTGATCCTGGCCTGTGCCGGATTCGAAGACCGCGGCGCAGAAGCAGGCCGGGATGGTCACGAGCGTGCAGAGGTAGGTGAGGGGCTGGGCCACCGTGGATGTGGTGAGTTGGACCATGACGTCCCTGAACAGGCCCGTTTGCGTGACCGTGCACGAGTGGGTTCCGATGGTTCCGGTGATGACCTCGTTCCAGGTCAGGTGGAAGAGTACGTTGCTGACGGCGGGATTCACGGGGTCCGGCGACGCACCGACGAAGCTGCACGTTTGACCTGTGATCTGGCAGCTCAGGATCAGGTTGCTCGGGGCCGTACTGGAGCACTGTACGACGAGCGGCGTGAGTCCGGCAGCGACGCACGTGGCGCTGCCGAAGTTAGCGGTGCTCGTCAGGGGCCCGAAATCCGACGTATCCTCGACCACCTTGCGGCAGTTGTCCACCACCAGGTTGACGAGCAGACACTCCTGCGCCATGTAGCACCCTCCAGACGATGCCGGATCGGGAGACACCCCAGGGTCCCGACCCTCGTTCACCCCCTCCGTCCTGTGGCTGGCGGTCCGCCGGTGGCGCGCGCGCGAAGACCCAAGCGGGACCGGCGGTCTTGTCTCCTGGCGCGCCAGCATATGAGACCTGTCCCCACGGGCGTGCATCGGCCGTCGCACCCTGTCGAGGTGGGCACCACGCTGGCCAGGCGGCACGCGCGGATCCGGGTCGCGGAGCGCGGCGGGGGCGGAGGAGGGAACGGCCGGTGCCCGAAGCTCGGTGCGGACGGATCGCGGGGGTGCGGCGACCGGCAGACACCCGAGGGCACCCGGACGATGGCCGGTCCCAGAGGCGGAACGGTGCCACGCCGCTGGAACGTCCGCCGGCCGGTTCCTCCGCCACAGGACGCACCGCCCTTCATCCCGCACGCGGCGCGGGTGGCTGGGGCGCGAGCACGGGGAGAACCGGTCGATACGGTTGGCATAGAGGGCCGCGGTCCCGCCGCATGCCTGGCGTTTGCTGCCACGTGCCGCCCGCGCGCCGCGGGTCGGGGGCCTAGTCGACCGTCCCAGAAGGGCGTTCCACCACGCGATGGCGGGCCTGTACGTGGGAGCCGCCCGGAAGGAACGGGCGAAACGGCTAGGGGGCTTGCGCCGCAGAGCCCTCACGCTTGGGCGACCCACGGCCGCCGCCGCAACTCGTTCACCCTTTGGGCGGGTGGCCGCCTGCCCCGGACTCCGCGTAGTCCGACGGAGGCATGGCGCGCATGCTGGCCACGTCCACGGTCGGCGGCACCACGGAGAGCAGCCGTGGGCCTCCCGGGACGATGCTGAACTCCTGCCGCACGCCCGGCACGAGTGGCGTCCCTGGGTGGTCTGGCCGCGGCTGGCGGTGTCGCCGCGCGCCGTGCCCCTGCGGGTCCGGATGAGGCGGTGCGCCCGAGTCGGTGGACGCGGGCGTCTCCGCCACAGCCGCGGCGGGCGGGGTGCCGGGGTCAGGATTCGCGGCAGGGGGTGTGGAGGCGGGGTCAGTGGCCGACCCCGCTGGCTCGCCGGCAGGGGGTGGCGCTTGTGGCGGCGGCGCCTGACCCTCGTCAGCCGCCGGAGCCGGCACCTCCATGGCAGGTGGGAAGCCCTGCTGGGGTTCAGGTTCCTGCGCGCGCTCCGGCTCCTCCCCGGGCGCCGGTTCCGCCCGCGCCACCGGGTCGGGGATCGGCGCGGGGGGCTCTCCCGCAGCGGCATCCTCCTGGTCGGCCTGTGGCCCCTCGTCGGCTGCTGCCTGACCGGTCCCGGGAGGCTCGGAGGGCACGGCGGCTACCGCTTCCTCACTGGCGTTGGACAGCGGCATCTCGCCCACGAGGGTCGCGACCGGCCAAGCCCGCGGCCACGCCCCCCGTGCACCGGCCGCATGGAATGCGGCCAGGCCGTCCGCCAGGGATTCCGCCCATACCCCGGGGTCCAGCCCGGTCCCGTCGGCGGCCGGGCGGGCGACGACCAGTAGCGTCAGGGTTTGCCAGCCGCCGCCGGGCGCCGAGCAACGGCCGATGCGGCGGCCCGCCTGCGACAAGCTGCGGACCGTCGCCCGCTGCTCCAGCGCGCTCTGCATCTGGCGCGCCAGCCCGCGCACTCGGGACGTTTGCCACCACGCCCCACCCCAATGCACCGCCGCCGTCACGCTGTCGTGGGGCGGGCCGACGTGCAGGCTCAGCGCGACGTCCGGCCGCAACTCCTGGACGTAGGCGCGCCGGCAGGCGCGGGGCACGAACGTGTCGCCGGTGCGCGTCACGGCGACGGTTGCCCCGGCGGCCTCGCAGAGCCGCGCCAGCCGCGTCGCCACGTCGAGCGCCCAGGCCGCTTCGGTGCCACGGGGCGGGGGGTTGTGTCCAGGGTCTGGACCGCCGTGCCCCGGATCGATGACCAGCCGTACGCCGCCCAACGGGCGCAACCCCACGAGTGCCTGGGGCCCAGGGGAGCCATACCTGGTTCCGGGTTCCCCGTCCATGCCACCACCACCCGTCCACCCTATGCGCCTCCGTCCCAGGGGGCGCACCGTCCGGTCCGGGGAAGCCGTTCACCCGGCATCACCGCTGCCCGGGTGCGTGGGGCGCGCTGCCGCCCCGCGTGGGCCAGTCGTTTCTCCGGGGCACGGTGCAGGGCGCACGGTACCGGCACCTCTGCCGTGTGGGCGCACCCGGCTTCCCCCGGCGCCCGCACCTTTCGTCGGTCACCGACACGAGACGAGCCACATACGGTGTCCGTGCTCAGCGGCCAAGCCCCTTGCCGCTGGGCGCGATCGTCACACAACGATGGAGATGATGTCGGGATGTCCGACCCGTCAGGCCCCCTGCGGATCGTGACCCATCTCGGCGCGACGGCCGCGCCGTTGGCCCCGGACATTGCCGTCGTGGTGCCGCTGCCCGGCGCGCAAGTTGGTATGGCCTACTCGGTGGCCCTGACGGCGACCGGCGGGACCCCGCCCTATACGTGGGCGGTGACGTCGGGCGCGCTGCCGCCGGGGCTGACCCTCAACGCCGTCACCGGCGTCATCAGTGGGACGCCCACCGCGGCGGGTTCGACCACCTTCACCGTGACCGTGACCGACAGCACGGGCGCCACGGCGAGTGTGAGCTTCTCGATCACCGTATCGGCAGCGCCGCTCATCATCGTCGCCACGTTACCCACAGGCCAGGTCGGCGTGCCCTATTCCGCGACGCTCACGGCCAGCGGGGGGACCCCGCCCTACACGTGGGCGATCACGGCGGGCGCCCTGCCGCCGGGGCTGACCCTCAACACCGTCACGGGTGTCATCAGCGGGACGCCGACGACGGCCGGTGCCTACGCCTTCACCGCAACCGTGACCGACAGCACGGGGGCCACGGCGAGCGCCGCCCTCACCATCACCGTGACGACGGTTCCGGGACAGTTGGTCATCACCACGTTCGTCCTGCCCTTCGCCTCGGCGGGTGTGGCCTATTCGGCGACCCTGGCCGCGAGCGGTGGGGTTCCTCCCTACACCTGGTCCATCCCCGTGGAGAGCCTGCCGCCCGGGCTGGCGCTCAACGCGGCGACCGGTGTCATCTCCGGCACACCGACCACGCCGGGCGTCTACGCGTTCAACGCCACGGTGGCCGATACGGCGGGCAACACGGCCACGACGTCCCTGTCCATCACCGTACTGTCCACCCTGACCATCACCACGACCTCGCTGCCGGCGGGGGAGGTGGGCGTGGCCTACTCCGCGACCCTGGCCGCGACCGGCGGTATCCCGCCGTACAGTTGGGCTGTTACGGCGGGCAGCCTGCCGTCCGGCTTGACCTTTAACGCGACCACCGGCGTCATCAGCGGCACGCCCACCGTATCCGGCACCGCCACCTTCAGCGTGACCGTCACCGACAGCGCGGGGACGACCGCCAGCGCCTCGCTGTCCATCACGATCGCCGTGGCCGTGAGCATCACCACGACCTCGCCGCTACCGACGGGCGAGGTGGGGGTCGCCTACACGACGACCGTAGCCGCCACCGGCGGGGTGACCCCCTACGCGTGGTCGATCACAGCCGGCGCCCTGCCGGCGGGCCTCACCCTTAACGCGTCCACTGGCGTCATCAGCGGCACCCCGACGGCTTCGGGCACTGCCACCTTCACCGTGAAGGTGACAGATAGTGTTGGGGGAACCGCCAGTGTCACGTTCACGCTGACGATCGTGGCCGCCGTCACCATCACGACGACCTCACCGCTGCCGACGGGTGAGGTCGTCGTGGCCTACACGACCACCGTGGCCGCCACCGGCGGCGTGACGCCCTACACCTGGTCCGTCTCAGCCGGCCTACCACCGGGCCTGGGCCTCAATACGTCCACCGGCGTCATCAGCGGCACTCCGACGACCGCGGGCACCTACACCTTCACGGTCACCGTCACCGACAGCCTCGGGGGTACGGATAGCGTGACCTTCATCCTGACCATCGTTGCGCACGTGACCATCACGACGACCTCGCCGCTGCCGACGGGCGAGGTGAGCGTACCCTACTCGGACACCCTGACCGCCACGGGCGGGGCCACTCCCTATACCTGGGCCGTGACGGCCGGTACCCTGCCGGCGGGCCTGACCCTCAACGCCACGACCGGCGTCATCAGCGGCACGCCCACGACCGCGGGTACCGTCACCTTCACCGTAACCGTGACGGACAGCGTCGGCGGCACGGCCAGTGCCTCCCTCACCATGACGATCGCGACGGCCGTGACCATCACCACGATCTCACCGCTCCCGCCCGGGACGACCGCTACCCCCTACTCGACGACCCTGACCGCCACCGGCGGCGTTACGCCCTATACCTGGACGATCACCGCGGGCGCGCTGCCTCCGGGCCTCAGCCTGAACGCCAGCACCGGCGTCATCAGCGGTACGCCCACGACCGCCGGCACCTACACGTTCACCGCCACCGTCACGGACAGCGTCGGCGGCACGGCGAGCACCGCGTTCACCCTCGTGATCGCGTAAGCCCGCGAGCGAGCGGCGCTCTCCCGTCACCGGGCGCGGCACCCGCCGCGCCCGGCCCCTTTCCACAGGGTGGGCGCGGCGGGCGCCGCGTGTAGCCGCTCACGATCCGTGGGAGTGAACGAATCCTGCGCACGCACCCTAACGGCGATTTTCGGGACGGCGCCCCGCAATGCCTGTCCCCCTTGGGCGGCGGGGCGTCAAGGGCGCGTGGCGGGCCGCGGGCCCTTGACGCCTTGTCGCCCAAGAATAGGCTCGGTTGGCCGGGGCGCCGTCCCTCGCCCCTACCATGAGCGGTTTCCACGCATTTGCCGTGAGCCGCTCCACCGCGGACGACGGCCGGCCCCTGTCCATAGCGGTCCGCTCAGCCGTCTGCATCCCACGCCTTGCCCCAGCCCGCAGCCGGAGGGGGCGTCCCGGTGTCGCCTTCCTCGTTCGCCCTGTCGACATCCGCCAGGAAATCCTGCCACAGAGGTGTTGTGCCGTAGATGCGTGCGTACCCGAGCACGACGCGCAGCGAGTGGGCCGCCTCGCCGCCGGGGTGGGTCAGGACCTCCCGCGCCAACCGACGCCAGTCCTCGACCGTTCCCCGGTCCAGCACGTCCTCAACCGCTTCCACGCAGTGCTCATCGCCCTCGCGGATGTGCCTATGGCGCATCGCCAGCACCGTCCCGGCCAGCCGGCAGGCCCAGCAGGGAATGAACCTGACTTTCGCAAAGGGGCGGCCGGTCGCCTTGGTGCCCAGGGACCGGCCCCTCGCCACGCCCTCACCCGCTCGCGTCGCGGGGTCCTTCTGCGCAGCGGCGCCCGCCTGACACTGCGAGATTCAGGATGAAACAACTGCTGCGCGAGCCGGCGGCAGAACGTCTCCACCTGGCTCCACTCGTCCCAGTCCCAGTACCTGTTCGGTGAACTGCGTTGGGACCGCTACGCCTGGTGGGTCGACGGCACCCTCGTGGCGAGCGCGTACCACAGCTAGCGGCTCGGCACGCACTTCACCGAATGCTTACCGTCCCAGGGAGGCTGAAGGCCGCGGTAACGCCGCAGGTCGATGCCATGCAGGTCCCTGGGCTTGGGCTCGGTGAGTTGCTGCGCCAACTGCCGCAGCACGCTCTCGCCGGTCTCCTGCGGATAGAGGACATCCATCGAGGAGAGCGCGTCCACAAACCCATCCCCCAGCTTCGTGGCGAGGGCGCAGAAATCGAGGAAGTCCCGCGTCGCGTTGCGGGTCACGATCAGCCATCCCTTGACCCGCAGCATCTCCGCCAAGGTGGGCACGCGGATGCCGGCGAACACCTGCGTCTGCAGGGGGGGGCGGTCCGCCGGAGTTGGCGGATACCGGTGGGCACGCCCTCCAGGTTGCCCAGGATCTCGACGGGCGGGATGATGCGCCGCGACCGCCAACCCGCCAGTTGTTCGAGTCGTGCCAGTACCTCGGAAAATCGCTGGCGCAGGTCCTGCATGACGTGGTCTCCGTCGAGGGAGTGGCGGTGCCCGGCGTGCAACGCGGCCGCGGTACCCCTGACTAAGACACATTCGGGGAAGTGGTGCTGCAATTGCTGCTGGGTCTCGAGGACACGTTCCCATTCGGACACGGTTGCCGTCTCCGCCCTTTCCGCGACGTGCGCGGATCCGCGCAGCGGGGCTCCCATCGTGCCATGTTCCCTGTCCGCGGCGGTCACGCTCGTCGCGACGCCGTAGCGCCTAGGCTACCACGCGCCCCCTGGGGCTCTGTCCCCTCCCGCCCCGGCGCGCCCCGGCAGAGGGTTGGCGGGACCCGTGGCGTAGCAGACTCCCGGCGGGCCCTTGGCGACGCGCATCTGCGGGCGACGCGACGGGGGTAGGGGCTCTGCCCGCGGCAGCCCGGCGACGTGGCGGGGGGCCTCGCAGGGAAGGGGGCGGTGGTCGTGCTCGAGCAGCGGCGCCTGGGCCGTTTGGGCCATATGACGTCGGTGGTGATGTACGGGGGGGCGGCGCTCGGCTCCGTCACACAGGAGGACGCCGATCGCTCGATCCGCTTTGCGCTGGACCATGGGATCAACCACTTCGACACGGCGGCCTCGTATGGCGACGCCGAGGTGCGCATGGCACCCTCGATGGCGCGTGTGCGCGGCGACGTCTTCCTGGCGACCAAGACCGGGGAGCGTACCCGTGAAGCGGCCGCGGCGCAGATCCGCGCGTCGTTGCGACGCCTGGGCGTCGAGCGCGTCGACCTCCTCCAACTGCACGCGGTGGGCGACCTGCAGGAGTTGGACAAGGTGACCCGGACCGGCGGTGCGCTGGAGGCGGCGATCGAGGCCAAGGAGCAGGGCCTCGTCGGTGCCGTCGGCATCACCGGCCATGGCCACCAGGCCCCGGCCACGCACCGGGAGGCCCTGCGCCGCTTCCCGTTCGCGACCATCCTCACGCCGCTGAACGCCCTGCTCTATTCCAACCCGCGCTACCGGGAGGACTTCGAGGCCTTAGTCGCGGAGGCCCGCCGCCAGGACGCGGCGGTGCGGGTGATCAAGGCCGTCGCGCGTGGGCCGTGGCCCGAGGGCAGCGACCGGCGTTACGCCACGTGGTACCAGCCGCTGGACCAGCAGGCGGAGGTCGATCGGGCCGTGTGGTTTGCCCTGTCGCAGCCGGGCGTTACCGCCATCGCCGGGCCCGGGGACATCCACCTTCTGCCCCAGGTGATCGACGCCGCCGAACGGTTTCACGGGCTCGACGCCAGGGGGCGCGAGGAAGCCGTGGCCGCGGCTGCCGGCGCATACGCGTCCCCGTTTGGGGCCTTCTAACGCGCGGGCGCGGCGGGCCTGGCCCAGAGAGAGGCCCGCCGCGTTCCCCGCCCGTGAGCGGCGGGCGCCGGCCTGTGTGGCGCTGGGCGCCGCCGCCGTAGGCTGTCTTTGCCGGGCGGCATGCCGTTCAACGGCCATGCCGCTGCCGCCGGGAACGGCGGCGCCAGAGGCTCGCCCGCCAGGGCCGCCGGGCCGTCGCAGATACCGTGGTCAGCGCGCCCTCACCCTACACCAACGCCGTGGTGGTCGGGGCATCGGGGCGGGTGAACTCTATCCGCTGGGTGTTCCGGTCCGTATGCTGCTCCTGGCAGGATGTGCCCCGGTCGCGACGGTTGCTCTCCCGCCACCATGGCGCCGCAACTCCGGCCCGTCCTTCCCCACCTGCGGGCGGTACGGATCCCGCTATACCTGCCTTCCCGGGTGCTGCCTCCGAAGGGTGCCGCCGCGTGCATCCCAAGATTGTTGCGCCAGGCGGTGTTCTTCTTCTTATTGCCGTCCATCCAAGTGAACATGTGGCCTTGCCGCCGCGTGGCCGTCGCGGTCGTCCCGACCGCTCACTGGCGCTGTGCGTTTCTCCCCGTGTTCCACCAGTGGTAGGCGAGCAGTCCCAGTCCGACGACGAGCGCGGCGTAGATGATGGCACCGAAGTGGAAGACGACTAGGCCCAGGGCCCAGAAGACGATCAGCACGATGCCGATGAGGAGCAACAAGGCGGCCACCTCCGGGCGCATCATCCCCGTGACGCCACCCCCATAGTCGCCGCCGGGACCGGCGCCAGCGAGCCAAGAGCCGGGCCGGCGCCGGTCGCCGCCTGCGCCGTGCGTCAGCCACGCCATGGCCGCAGTGCCCGGCCAGCCCAACGCGTGCGGCCCGACACGCCGGGAACGGCGGGGGCGTGGTGGCGGGAAGAGCCCTCGGCCAAACGGCCACGGCGGCCTCACCGCGGAACCGGCAGCCGGGCCGCGACGTAACCCACCGCCGTACGGCCAACCGCTGCCCCGTAACCAAGGAGGAGCCGCAGCGGCGCGGCGACCGCCTCCCACACCAGGGGGCGGGCATCCAGGGCGCTCTGCAGGCGTTCGGCCGCCCGCTCCACCGCCGCGCGCTGGTCCGCGGTGAGGGCGGCGTCCGTGCGCGCGGCCGCCACGATAGCCCGTGGGTCGGCCGGCGTGGTGGCGGGCGGCGGCGTGGTGGCCAAAGCGGGCGGTGGGGCGGTGGTCGTGGTCCCTGCGGGGGGATCAGCTGCCGCGCCGCCTGCCACCGCGGGCGCGGGTGCGTCGGCGTCCACGCCGAGTCCGGCCAAGGCGCTACGCAGCAGGCGGCGGGCCTCCGTCAGGTCGGCGCGCAGGCGCTCGTCGTGCCGCTCGTCCGCGATGCCGGCCAAGTCTTCCGGGGTGGCCGTCACGGGGCCGGCGCGGAACCGCAGGCCCTGGAACTGCACCACCGCGGGATGGAAGCCCAGCGTCGTGCGCAGGCAGTTCAGCGTCTCGGCCTGCCAGCGCCGGCAGCGTGGCGCGCGCCAGCCGAGCGCGGTGAGGCCGTCGATCTGGTGGTACAGCTGCAGCAGTTGCGCCGGGCCTCGCGCCGGGCCTCGCGCCGGTCCCCCCGACCCCATGGCCGACCGCCCCTTCACGGGCGACCGCGTTGCCGGAGGGAGTGGACCGCCCTCGTCCCCGCCGGATTCGCATCACCCTTATGGGGTATTCACCACGCCGACAACGGCACCTGCGCGGGTGCACGGCCGCCGCGGCGTGGAGGCCGCGCGGGGTGCCCGCCGCCGCGAATGACGCGACCCTGGCGGCAGACGACCCGCGGCAGGTTCGGACCTGCCCGCGCCGAAAGCAACTGTACCCCGGTCCCGCCAACCCGGCCGGGGTCCGTGCAGGGGCCGGGTGAGGGGGCTGCGGCCGTGGCCGGTGCCGCATGGCGGGTGCGTCCCTACCGGGCGGGCGACGAGGCGGCCCTCGTCGCCTTGTGGAACGCCGCGCTGCCGGTCGATCCGATCGACGAGCCGACGCTCGCGGCGCGCGTGCTCGTCGACCCGAACTTCTTGCCGTCCGGCCTCCTGGTCGCCGAGGCCCTGGGCCCGGCGCGGGCGACCGGGGTGGACGCAGGCTCCCTCCTGGGCTTTGTGCTGGCGCTGTCGCGCCGCGTTCCCCTGGCGCCGGGCGAGGGTCTGGAGGCCGACACCGGCTGGCTCACCGCCTTTGGCGTGCGACCCGAGGTGCGCCGCGCCGGGCTGGGGACGGCACTCCTGGAGGCGGCATGTGGCGAACTCGCCACGCGCGGCTGCCGGCGCGTCGAGGTGTCGCCGTACGCCCCCGGCTACTTCTGGCCGGGCGTGGACCGAGCCGCCTACCCCGAGGCCCTGGCCCTCCTCGCGGCGCGGGGCTTCGCCACGCTCTACGAGGCCGTGGCCATGGAACGCAGCCTCTTCGGCTACTGTCCCCCGGACGACGCCTTGGCGGGGCGCGCGGCCCTGGAGCGGGAAGGCGTGCGCTTTTGCCCGCTGCAGCCGTCGACCGTGCTGCCCCTGCTGGAGTGGAGTGGCCGCGTGTTTCACGCGGACTGGGCGCGCGCCGTGCGCGAGGCGGTGGCCCGCCGGCTGCCGTGGGGCCGTACCCTGCTGGCCCTCGCGCCGGACGGGGCGATCCTCGGCTTCGCGCAGTACGGCGCGTATGACTACAGCGCGGATCGCTTCGGGCCCTTCGGCGTGGATCCCGCCGCGCGTCGGCGTGGCATCGGCCGGGTGCTGCTCCACGCCTGCCTGCAGGCGATGCAGCGCGACGGCCTGCGTTGCGCGTGGTTCCTTTGGACTGGGGAGCGCAGCCCGGCCGGCGCGCTCTACCAGGGCGCCGGCTTCCGCGTTGCCCGCCGCTTCGTGCTGCTGAAGCGGGACCTGGCGGCGGCGGCCCCCGCAGCGAGCGGCGCGCCCTGAGGCGGGGTCCCGGCCGAGCGCGCGGCGTGCCGGTGATGGGGCGCGGATCCGCCATCCCGTGCGGGAGCGCATCGTCGCACGCGCGGTGGACGGACGCCGCGCAGAGGAAGTCCGCCTGTGGCCTACGGCCCCCCCGTGGGGGGGCAAAATCCGAGGCCGGAAGGGGAAAGCGCCTGGTCAGGCGGACGGCGCGGCACGCCGGCGAACGTCGCCGGTACGCGCTTGTGGCGGACCAGGGAGAGACATGGCACAGGCGGCTTCCCCGTATGCGGTTCTGGCTATCGGGGCGCACGCGGCCGACGCGGAGTTCAGCGCGGGCATGGTCTTGGCGCGCTACGCGGCGGAGGGGCACCCCACGACCATCCTGCACCTGACCCTCGGCGAGAAGGGGCACCGTGCGCTCTCGCCCGTGGAGTACGGCGCGCAGAAGCGCGGGGAGGCCGAGCGGGCGGCCGAGGCCCTGGGCTGCCGCGCTCGCTTCCTCGACTACCCCGACGCGGAACTGCCCGAGGACGACGCCGTGAAGCTGGCCGTGGCCGACGTGATCCGCGAGGTGCGGCCGAGGGTGCTCATCACCCACTGGCGCGGCAGCTTCCACCGCGACCACCGGCGGACCCACGACGTCGTCGTCGACGCCCGCTTCTTCGCGGGCCTGCGCACGATCGAGCGGGAGCGGCCGGCCTGGTACGCGGGCCATCTGCTCTTCGCCGAGAACTGGGAGGACATGGACGGCTACCGCCCTGACGTCTACGTGGACACCACGGCCTCCTTCGATCGCTGGCTTTCCGCCTGCGAGGCGTACGAGATCTTCCGCGACCCGGCCGCGGGCGGCTTCCGTTACCGTGAGTACTACACGGCCCTGGCCACCATGCGCGGGTGCCTGGCGCGCTTCCGCTACGCGGCCACCCTCATGCGGCCCGACGGGGACTTGGTGGCGCGTTCCGGGGCATTGCCGGGGTAGGCCGGGGGGGCGGGGGCTGCGATGAGCGCGGTGGGCGCTCCCCCCGTTCTGGCGCGGGGCTGGGTGCGGCGGACCCGCTGGACCCCGACCCTCGGCCGCCAGCGCCGCCCGGCCGTTCCCCCGCGGCGGCGCGTTCGGGCCACGGCTCGGAGCACGCCACGCCATCCGCGGCGCTGCCCGTCTTGGTAGGGGGCGGCGGCCCGACCAGCGCCGCCCTAACCCCGTTCGCGCATCGGAGGCTCGGTGCTCCAGCCGGGTTGCCGGCCGCCCGCCGCCGACATACCCGCCCCGATGCTGGCAGGACTCGGAGTAGTGCTGACCGAGGCGGTCCCGTCTGTCGTGGGGTCGGCCGCGGTTGCCGACACCCCCAGCGCCATACGCCGCAGTAAGTCGGCCGAGGCCCAGGATGCGGACGCAGGCTCGGCGGTCGCTTCGTCCCGACCAGTCGGCGCGGCACCGGTCGAGCCCACATACCCCCATCCGCTCGGGACGCCCATCTCCCTTCATCGCGCTCCGCGACCGGACGTGGTCTGGGGCATGTTTTCGCGGCCCGTCTGGTATGCATGGACGCTGCGCAAGGAATGTTGCCGTCTCGGAGGAATGCAGTAGAATGGACGAGACACGTTCCCGCTTGGGGATGACTGTATTGGTGTTGGCCAAGCTGCAGGATCGTGGGCAGTTCACCGTGCCGGCCAAGCTTCGTGAAGCCGTTGGACTGAAGCCGGGGGACACGCTGCTCCTGCGCGCGGTGGGCCCGGGTCGCTTCGAGGCGGTCGCCCTGCCCCACCACGCCCTCTCCACGTTCTTCGAGGAGCGCCCCGCCCGGGAGGTCCCTCTGGACCGCCTGCGCGAGGAGATGGGAAGGGAGGTCGCCGCCGAGTACGCACCCGAAGTGGACGCAGCCAGGGGGGAGGCTGCCGCCGCCCAACTTGGCTGAGCAGGCAGGTTGGCTGGACACCAACCTCTTCGTGCACGCCTACCAGAACAACGAGCACAGCGCCGCGTGCCGGGCACTGATCCATGGCCTGGGAGACGGATCGGTCGAGGGCTGGTTGCATCTGATCGTGCTGCACGAACTCACTTACGTGTTGCGCAACTTGCTGCATTGGGACCGGCCGAAAATCGCATCCTTGCTTCTCGCGCTGATCCTTGCCCCCGGCGTACGGGTTTCGGGCGACGCTGGCGTGCTGGCCGATGGGATCCTGCGTTGGCGGGACAGCGGAGTCGCGTTGGCCGATGCGCTTTTGGCGGCGGAGGCATCCGCCGCTGGCCTTGCTGTCTGTTCGATCAATGCGTCGGACATCCACCGCGCCGGGGCAACATGCAGCGTGCCGGTCCTCCGCGGCGACACCCTCCTGCTGGCGGTGGCGCCGCCTCCGGCACAGTCCGCGCCCCGTACGGAAGCCCTCCGCCCGGAGAAAGGGTGATGCCGGCAGGCGGCGGCGCGGCGCAACGCTTCGCGTGTGCGGGGCGGTACGGGGGGGCCGGGATCTGCGGCGGCGCGGACGTGCGCCTCCTGCTTCGCCGGGTCATCCAGAAGGCCCCCGCCGCCGGTGCCGCACGGCTCCCGGCCGGGGACGGCGCCGACGCGCTGGTGCCGGCCATCGTGGACGCGGTCGGCGAGCGGTTCGTGCGCTGGTACGAATCGCGGCCACCGGATGTCGGGGCCACGGTTGCCCGCGCCATCCAGGCCTTTCAGCGGCACGGGAGTTGGGACTCCGCCAGCGCCGACGTCGCCGCCGCCCTGGGCGAGCGGGCGGCCGGCAACGGCGCGCTCATGCGCACGCTCCCGGTCAGCTTCTTCTGGCCGGACGACCCGGCGCGCACGATCGCCGTCAGCCGCGCGCTCACCCGCATGACCCACCCCGCACCGCACGCCGAGTGGTGCAGCGCCTACTACAACCTGCTGGTGCTGCGGTTGCTCCGCGGCGAGGGGCCGCTGGACGCGGCCATGGACGCCGCGGCGGCCGACATGCGGCGGATCGCGCCGGACCTCGAGGCCACAGGTCTCTGGGCCCACGTGCGCGCCGCCGGACGCCTGTCGCGCGGTGCGGTGGAGAACCCCACCGGCTATTCCGTCCGCACGCTGATCGCGGCCCTGTGGGCCGTGCTGCAGGGAGCCACGGCCGAGGAGGCCATCGTGCTGGCGGCGAACCTGGGCGGCGACGCGGACACGGTGGCGGCGGTGGCCGGCGGGCTGGCTGGGGCGGTGTGGGGGGGCGAGGCGTTGCCGCGGCGGTGGGTCGGGGCGCTGGGAGACCGGGGAGAGGGAAGGATGGCGACGCCGCTGGGCCGGGCGCGTGCGGCGTGGGCGGCCGAAGTGGCAGACGTGCTGGAGGATCGGCCGGGGCGGGGGATGGGCTGGAGCGGTCAGAAGGGGCGAGGCTAGGCGGGGGCAGGCTACCGGTTCTCCACCGCCTGGATACGCGTGTCGTGGTCGTTGATGCGTTGCTGGTGGCGAGTGAGTCCGGCTGCGGTCGCGGTGGCGCTGGCCTCCAGGGGAAGAACGTGTTGGGTAAGCATCGCTTCCTCGCGGGCGGCGTCGAGACGGTCTGCCTCGGCGCGCTCGTGGGTGGAAAGGCCCGCCTTCATCCCTTCGATCTTCTCCCAGGTGTCCTCGTGGAGCATGCGTGCCTCTCTGCTCGCGGCCTCGAAGCCCTGACGGGTCTCCGCGCGGGCGGCGCTGGCCGCGTCGCGGGCCTGGACGGCTACGGAGAGCGCGGCCTCGGCGACGGCGCGGGTGGCCTTGATCTCGGCGCGCAGAACCTGGCGGGTCTCAGCGTCACGGGCGGCGGCGCGCTGGTCGATGCGCTGCTCCATCGCTTCCAGGAACGCGCGGAGTTCGGGGTCCAGGGCCACGGCGGATCCCCCTCGGGCGACTTGGGCTGTGGGGTTCGGCGGGGCGGCGGGGACGTCCTGCCGCCGCCCGAACCACGTGGGGCACGCGCAACCAGGCTGGCACCCCGGCCGTGGCTCGTCCACTCGTGGGTTGCGACTCCCGATGTCCGAGATGGCCTTTGGAAGGCGCGACAGGTAGTGAGCCAGTATCTAGTCTGGGCTGTTGCGCCCCCCGATGTCTGAGACGGCCACTGGAAAGAGGCGCTCCGCGTGCGGCCGCGGGAGCCTTTGGAACCTCACGGGACGTGACAGTCCCCCATGCCCCTGCGGGGCGCCACGGAGCATGAAAACGCCGGAGCAGGGCGAAGGGGCAACCGGGCGCGGGGGCCTGCAGAGGTCGCCGAAACAATGGTGCGGCACGATGTGCTGAGCC
>JAJZZC010000335.1 GCA_021797775.1 Bacillota bacterium | reverse complement strand
CGCCGGCCGCGAAAGCGTTCGCGGTCGCCAGAACAGGGTAGCGGAGCGCACAGCGGGACTGCAACACGGTGGCTCGAGAGGACCCGTCCAGACCGCCCCGCAACGTTTACCAGGTGGCGTGGGCCCAGCACCCCTGCACGAACGTAGGGCCTCAGAGCCCCAAGATGGTGTTGGCGCAGTGAAATGGGTTTTGCGGACGGGCGAGGTCCACGAACAGAACATTCGCCTATCCGTGAGTTCGGCCCCTCCGGTCCTCGATCGGTGTCGGGTGCGGTGCCCCTGCCCACGGGCGTCTGCGTCCCAAGCAGGATTGCGCGGACCGAGGGCGGAATTCATATGCCGTCGGAGCCGCAAGCGAACAGCTTCTTTTCGGCTTCCGTGTTAGCGTCTCCGCTTCCTGAGGATACATTCACTTCGCTGGGGCACGGCGTGCCGAGACGATGTCGACGTCGGTCCGGGGCGTTGGTGGGAGTGAGCAGGCCCAGGTGCCGGCCCTCTGACTGAACAGGGAGTGGAACGGGCGAGGGATCGTCGTCGACCCTCCACCGGCTGGGGGGTCGCGGCCAGTTGGCCGGTGTGCGCGTGAGGGAGGGAAGCGCAACTCCAGGTACGCATCCATCATGACCAATACGTCAGGGCTGTGGGAACGCGGCATCGAGCGGGACCGCCTCGCCGCGGTCCTGGACGCGGCGCACCAGGGCCACGGAGGAGCACTGCTCTTCCGCGCCGACCCCGGTCTCGGCAAGACGCGGTTATTAGCGCTGGCGGCGGCGGAAGCCGAGGGCCGCTTCACGGTGGTTTCGGCGTCCGGCCAGGAGCAGGAGCAGGCATACCCTTTCGCCGTGCTCCATCAGGTGTTCGAATCGTTGGTGCGCCTACCTGGGACTGGCGCGGCGGAGCTGGCGCACGGCGTGGACGTCCTGCGCGGCTGGTTCTATGGCTCGGTGGCGGAGCAGCCGCTGGCTGGCGGCGGCGCGGCCGGGCGGGCGGCGCTCCTGTATGCCACGTACTGGCTGCTGGCCAGCGTGGCCGAGACGCGTCCGTTGCTCCTCTGCGTGGATGACCTGCACTGGAGCGACCCGGACTCACTGGAAGCGTTGCGCTTCGTGACGCGCCGCCTGGCCGGGCTGCCCGTGGCGGTGGTGGGGGCGATGCGGGCCTGGCCGGCGGCGGCGTCCGAACTGGCGGAAGGGCTGGTGCGGAAGGGGGCCGCGGAGCTTTGGGACCTGCGCCCGCTGAGCTCGCCGTCGGCGGAGCAGCTGTTGGCAGGCGTTCTCGGGGCGCCACCGACTCCCGTCCAGGTGAGCGAGGCCCTGCGGCTCACGGGCGGCAACCCCTTCCTCGTTGAGGAGCTGGGACGGCTCTGGCGCGGCGCGCAGCCGGTGGCGCCCCCCGGGCGGAGCGCCTCGCGGCGGGATTCGACGCTGCTTGGCCGCCTGCGGGGGCTGCCAGCCCATACCCTGCAGCTGCTGGAGGTGGCCAGCGCCCTGGGTCCCGTCTTCCTGCTGGAGGTGGCGCGGGAGGTCGCCGATATGTCGCCGGCTGAGGCGGAGGCAGCGCTGCTGCCCGCGGAGGCCCTGGGCCTGGTGCTGCCGGATCAGCGGCGCGACAGGTGGTCCTTCCTGCACCCCCTGCTCCAGCGGGCACTGTACGACAGCCTGGGACTGGCCAGACAGCGCGCACTACACGGGCAGGCGCTCGCGACGCTGCGGGCGCGAGGGGCTCCGGCCGCTCAGCTGGCGCCGCACCTGGCTGAAATTGCAGAGCCAGGTGACGCCACGGCGGTGGCCGATCTCCGGCGCGCCGCCGATGAGGCCGAGGCGCTGGTGGCCTACGAGTCGGCGGCGCTGCACTGGCGCCAGGCGGCCGCGCTCTGCCTGGCCGACGGTGCCGAACGCGCGGAATTGCAGTTTCGACTGGGTCTGGCCGAGCAGCGGGCAGGAGATTACGGCTCGGCCTGCAGGGCGTTTGCGGCGGCCGCCGCGGCGCGGCCCTCCGCTGCTGGTCTGCGATCCCGCATCCACGCCGCCTGGGCGTTCTCCCTCGCCTTCGCCGGAGACCTGGACGGTTCCCGCCAGCACATCGCCCTGGCCGAAGCTGAGGCGGAAGCATGCTCGGCCGCGCAGGCTGTGGAGATCGGCGTCGAGGCCGTCATTCTACCTCAGTCCTTCGGAGACGTTCCGCAAGCGCAGGCGGCTGCGGAACGTCTCTGGAGCCGGGGCAGACGGAGCGGCGACGTCGGGGCGCGCTCCAAGGCAGCGGCCTGCAGGGCGTGGATCGTCGGCTTTCGTGGCCAGCAAAGGGCCTACCGCTGGGCCCGGCAGGGGGCGATGCTCCAGCCTGCCGGACCGCCCGACAGCCTGGAGCTGTCCGTCGGCTGGAGCCCGCTGACGGTCTTCGGACGCGTGGCGACATACACGGGCCACTACGGAGAGGCCAGGGCTGCGCTGGAGCGCGTCCATGCCCTCGCCCTGGCCCGCCGCTGCCTGCCAGCCATGATCTGGTCGGCCACGTTCCTGACCGAACTGGCCTGGCGGCAGGGGCGCCTGCGCGAGGCCTTCGCGCACGGAGACGCGGTCCTAGACCAGGTCGCCGGCCTGTCCTGGATGACTGCGGAGCCGCGGGTGCACCGCGGCCGGGTGCTGATGGAGATGGGCGACCTGGAGGGGGCTGAGGCCCACTTCGCCACCGCGGCCGAGGAGGCCCGTGCGGCGGGACTGCAGCCTGCCCTCATGCTGAGTCTGTTTGCACAGGCGACGCTGACCACGCGGCGCGGCGCGTGGGACCGGGCAGCGGCGTTGTTCGCCCAAGGTCGACGCCTGGCGGAATCGCTGGGTATCCGGGGGCCGGACCCCTTCCGCTGGAGCCAGGAGGCCATCGAGTGTCTCCTGCATCTCGGGGACATCGAGGCGGCCGCAGGGCTGATCGACCGGCTGGGCAACGATGCGCGCCGGTCCGGCCACCGAGGGGACAGGGCCATCGCGCTGCGCTGCCGCGCCATGCTGGCCGCGGCCGAGAGACGGGTCGACGACGCGGAGGCGGACTTCGCGGCGGCGCTGCCGCAGCACCGGCAGGCGGGGGAAGCGTTGGAGGAGGGCCGCACCCTGCTGGCGCTGGGCGCGTTTCGGCGCCGCGAAGGGAACGCGCTCCGGGCGCGCCCTGTCCTGGATGTGGCATCCGCGCTGTTTGAGGCATGCGGGGCCGGCCTCTGGCGGCGGCAGGCCGAGGCGGAACGACGGGCGGCGGGAGGGCGGCACCGGAGCCGGCCGGGCACGGGGCTGCTGGGTTTGCTCACGCCCCAGGAGTACCGGGTGGCGGAGCTGGTCAGCCAGGGCAGGAGCAACCGGGAGATCGCCTGCGCGCTGCTCATCAGCCCGAAGACGGTGGAGACGCACCTGGGGCACGTCTACGCCAAGCTGGCGCTCACAACCCGCGGTGTGCTGAGGGAGCACTTCAAGCGCCACGCCGGCGGGTAGCAGCCGGCTTCCGGCTAACATCAGGGGGTTCCGAGGCTAAAGATCAGGGGGGATCCGGGGGATCCCCCCTGATTTGTTGTCCCCTCGTGTCGGACTACGGTGGGGGCAGGGATACCCGCAGCGGGACGACGGTAGCCCCTGCGTCCGGGGTGCGAACGCTGGTTGGGCCAGGGGTGGAGGGGTGCGCAGGCCGATCGGCGAGTGGCGGGTGGTGTCGATGGAGCTGTGCTGCTCGCCGGGGCGGGCCGGCCGGCATGCGCAGCGGCCTGGCGCCCCACGTGGTCGCGGACCTGGCCTATCTCTTCGGGTTCATGGGCGGCATCGTCTTCCTCGTGCTGGAGCGGCGGAATCGGCCCGTGCGGCTCGCCGCCGTGCAGTCCATCCTGCTCTCCGCCGCGTGGCTGGCGGCGTGGATCGCTTACTCGATCCTCTTTGCCGTCCTGGACCTGGTCCCGTGCGTGCGCCTGGTCGTGTTCGCCCTGGCGGCCCCCGTGAGCTTCCTGGTGGGGGCCGTGTTCTTCGCGGCTTGGCCGCTGTGCGTGGTGCGGTCCTTCCGGGGCCAGGCTCTGCGCCTGCCGTTTCTGGGCGAGTTGGCCGAGCGGCTCCTGCCGGCGCACTGAGTGGTCCCCGGCCCCGACGTGCGGGGGCCATGAGGCTCGGACGCGGGCGCCGGCGCGCCGGGTGAACGAGGAGAGGAACGCTCTCCCGAGAGGCCGCAAGAGGTCGGCCCGGTGGCGTGAACGAGGAGGGACCAGGACATGCGGTACCGGCGCGTGGTCGCTGTCTTATGCAGT
>JAJZZC010000063.1 GCA_021797775.1 Bacillota bacterium | reverse complement strand
CCTGCCGGCAGAAGCGCGGCCGGTCAAGATCCTGGAGACACCGCCGCTCGGCGGGCTGGCCGTGATGTTCACGTATCGAATGCCCGACGGGCAGACGTTCCTGATTGCTGAGAGAAGGGTGACGCCCGCCGGCGGGGTGGCCTGCCCGCGTGCATGCCTTGATCTGCCCCATTGGCGGGAGGGCGGTACCGAGGTCACCATAGCGTTGTCCCGTCCTGACGTCTTGACGCTGGCGCAGGAAGACCACATCCATACGGCGATGCGTACATCTGCATCGGCAGGAGTGCGGTGACCGACAGGACGGAACCGGGGAAGGATGCGCGAGCAACCGGCATCCTTCCCCGCGGCGTCTGTCAGTATACTCCGCAGACGCTTCCCCAGTCGGTGTAGGGAGAAGTGCTCCCTTCCCACCAGGTGGATGACCATGTGGTGGAGATACTCCGCGGTCCCCAGAACAGGATGCCGGTCGCCCCCGGAGAAAGCGTCTTCACGGGCGATGACGCGACCTCACTGCCAGGGGAGCAGGAGGGTGGGCTGATCCCGACATTGCCCAGCTCCACATAGCCTGTCGCAGAGCTGCCGCCCTGGTACTCATACGACGCGAACATATAGTTCGGGTTGCCGTTGACCGTGGCGGGTCCCACACAAGCCGTGCCGGGGCCGGAAATCCCTCCGCACGTCTCACTTGTGCTAGCGGATGGTGAAGAGGTGCGTTGCTGCGAGGAGAAGTCTGTCGTGCTGGACGCACAGCGCGCCACCATCGACACCGACGTCATTTCGACGCCAGGGGGGATATTGCCCAGACCGGACGGGGTCGGGGTCTGCTCAAACGCGAGCGAGGAGACGGAGCACCCGTGCGCGGACATGTAAGCCGTCCACGGAACGGCGCGGATCACGTTGCCTTGGGCATGGGCCCAGGATCGCCAAGTGGCCGGGGAGGCTGAATAGGTGGGCAGAGGCGGAAAGGCGGAACCAGGCGCCGTGTCCGCCGCCGCCACCGTTCCGCCCATCAGTGCCATGGTCGCCGAGAGCAGCATACCCACGAACAAACCCGCACCCCATCGCCGTGCGGCGCGATGCGCGCGATGCGACATGTACCTTCCCCTCCTGGAGTGATCGGCTGCGCAGCCAAGGGACCGCCGCTCACCACGGGGCGATTCTCCTACCCCCCCCCTCACCAGTGGCTGGCCTGTCCGTGGTGCCTCATGCGCCCCCGCCTTCCCGAGGCCAGTGCGCCGTGCACCTGCCCCATAAGAGGACGCGACGGAGCCAAACGTTGGGTGCTGCTGGCTCGCCACTTCGCCGCCCTGGCGACGACGATCCGCAAGTGGCGCGGGTCGCTGCGCGGGCGACCGTGGTCCCGACGTCCGGCGGGCGGGAACCGTGCCAGCGGACAAACCGATCGCCGACCGCGACCACGATGGCCGGCACCGGCGCGTCCCACCCGACCACCGCGATCCCCTCCGCCACGCAGAGGGCCATGGCGGTCAGGCGCGCCCAGCCCTGCACGGCGTCGACCGAATTCATCCGCGCGGGCGAGCGGGTGCCCCCTTCAGCGCCGCCACCCCGGCCTCCAGCGTGCGGACGATGGCGTCCACGTCGTAGACGCAGCCGCCCCAGGGCCCGCCGCCCACAGCCTGTAGGGCGGCCCACAGCCGGGTGTCGTCGGGCAGCCCGGGGGCCGGCGCGAGGTCCGGGTGCGGCGGGCGCCGCGCCAGCTCCGCCGCCGCCTCCTCCGGCGTGTAGCGCGCCGCACCGTGGCCAACCAGGTTGACGGTGCCCGTCAGGCGGCCCCGGTCAATCACCAACTCGATCAGGTCGCCGTCGATCACCCGCCCGATCGGCCCGCCCGCGAGGGCCTCGGGGCCCGCGTGCCCGATACAGGGACCCGTGGAGACGCCCGAAAAGCGGGCGTCTGTGAGCAGAGCCACATGCTTGCCGAACGGGAGGAACTTCAGGGCGGAGGTGACCTGGTATGTCTCCTCCATACCGGAGCCCATGGGGCCACGGCCGATCAGTACCAGGACCTCGCCGGGGTGGATACCGGCGGGACCCGTGTCCTTCAGCGCGGCCACCGCGGCCCGCTCGCTGGTGAACACCCGCGCCGGGCCGGTGTGCCGGTAGACGCCGTCGGCGTCCACCACGCTGGGGTCGATCGACGTGCTCTTCACCACGGCGCCCTCGGGGCAGAGGTTGCCAACGGGGAAGGTCACCGTGCTGGTCAGGCCGCGCGCGCGCGCTGCGTCGGGGGAGAGGATCACCTCGTCCGGGTCGACGCCGTCCGCCGCGACCAGCCGGGACCGCATGGCCGCCCGCCGCGCGGAGCCCTCCCACCAGTCCAGCACGTCGGCGAGCGTGCGGCCGGCCGCCGTGAGGCAGCGTGTGTCCAGGAGCCCGAGGCGGCGCAGGTGCAGCATCACCTCGGGCACGCCCCCGGCCAGGAAGGCGCGCACCGTGGGGTGGCCGCGCGGCCCGTTGGGCAGCACGTCGACCAGACGCGGGACGCTGCGGTTGACGGCGGCCCAGTCAGCCGCCGTGGGGCGGCGCAGGCCCGCGGCGTGGGCGATCGCCGGGATGTGCAGCAGCAGGTTGGTCGATCCGCCGAAGGCGGCGTGCACCGCCATGGCGTTTTGCACCGCCGCGCCGCTGAGCAGGTCGGCGCCGCGCAGGCCCGCGGCCTCCAGGGCGAGCACGGCGCGGGCCGAGCGGCGCGCGGCATCGAGCCAGACCGCCTGCCCCGACGGCGCGAGCGCGGAGTGGGGGAGGGCGAGCCCCAATGCCTCGGCGACCACCTGCGCCGTGGCGGCGGTCCCGAGGAACTGGCATCCGCCGCCCGGGCTGGCGCAGGCGCGACAGCCCATCTCGGCCGCGTACTCCAGGGTGATCTCCCCGTGGGCGAAGCGCGCCCCGACGGTCTGCACGGTGCCGGCGTCCTCCCCGACGCGCGGCGGCAGGGTGACGCCGCCCAGCACGAGCACACCGGGGAGGTCGGGGGTTCCGGCGATGGCCATCAGCATCGCGGGCAGCCCTTTGTCGCAGGTGGCGACGCCCACGACCCCCCGGCGGGTGGGCAGCGAGCGGATCAGCCGCCGCAGCACGATGGCGGCGTCGTTGCGGTAAGGCAGGCTGTCCATCATGGCGTCGGTGCCCTGGCTGCGGCCGTCGCACGGGTCCGAGCACGCGCCGGCAAACGGGATCGCCCCCAGGGCCCGCAGCTCCTCGGCCACAGCCTGCACCAGCAGGCCCAGCTCCCAGTGCCCCGTATGGTAGCCGAGCGCAATCGGCGAGCCGTCCGGGGCGCGCAGGCCGCCCTGCGTGGACAACACCAGAAACTCCTTCGCGCCGAGCGCGCGCGGGCTCCAGCCCATGCCCACGTTCTGGCTCCAGCCGAAGACCTCGCCGCTCGCGCCGCGCAGCAGCATCTCGGCCGTCAGCGGCAGGGCGCCAGCTGGTCCGTCGGCCGTGGTGGCTACGGCGGCCAACCCCTCGGCGCTGACCCCACCGGCCGGCGCATCGCCCACGATGGCCTCAAAGGGTAGCGGGACCGGCGCAGACACGGGTCATCCCCTCCCGTCGCGGCCGCTCAGCGGGCGCAGGGCGGCGACCTGGGGGGGGGATTCCGCGCGGGGGGCCCGGAATCCCTCGGCCGGTTGCGGACTGCCCTCGTGCCGGTCTGCCGGTGAACGAATGCCCGTCCGGTGCGGTCGGGGGGTCCGGGGCGGCAGGGCCGCGTCGTTCTGGGCGAGTCGCTTGCACCACCGGCCGAATTCGGCGCGTACGGCCGTCAGTGCCCCCGTGACCCCACGGGCGCCGCGGCCGCATCCAGGCGCCGAACCTATGCGCAGCAAGCGGTGGCAGGCGCGAACGGACCGGCGTACCGCTCCGAAGTCACCCCCGCTCGTGGCGCCGTCTGGGCGAAGGCTCCCCGCTGGAATGACGCGACCCTGTCCGAGGCGGCCTTCCAGCGGGAGCCCTGGGCCCGCGCGGCGAATCCCGAAGCGACGCGATGCGGGCTCCGTGGGGCTGGGGGGACACCGGGGGGGGGCCGATCGTGGCGACGACTGCCTGGCCGTTGCGCGTGACGCTGGCTCTGGTGCTCGCTGTCTTGGTGCAGGCCGGGTGCGCGGCGCGGCCGGCCGCTCCGCCGCCGGCCGCCTCCCTCCTGCGCGGGTGGAGCCCGCCCCAGCACGAGGTGTTCGACCCACTGGCGCCGCCAGGGGTCACGACCGCAAGCCTCGGGGACCTCGCGACCTACTGGCGGGTGGACCTCGGCTACTGGCGGCTACAGCCGGGCTCCTGGCGGCGAGTGGGCGTCGTCGGTGGGCCCCCGCCCGCCGGGGGGTGGTCCTGGGCCGCCGCATCCTTGGCCGCGCGCGCGTCCGGCTTCGGGTGGCCCGGGTCCGGTGCCGCCCTGTACCGCGCGCGCGTCTCCCTCGCCGGTGACCCGGGGTGGCCGGTGCGGCCGGCGGACATCACCCTCTGGGCGGCGGTGCGCGGCGGCACGGTCGCGGCCGGCTGGCTCACCTTCCGCGCTGGCGGGCGCGCACTGGTGACCGTCTACGATCAGGGGCCGACCGTTTTCACCCTGCCGTACTGGTCGGCCGTCCACGTCGCGTTGACCCGTGCCCAGGCGGCCGCGCTGCCGGCCGGGGCGTTTGTCACCGCGGCCGCGCCGGTGGGCGGGGCCATCCGCGGTGCGCGGGCGGTGACCTTCGCCGAGGGCATGGCGGCGGTGGAGGGCCTGCTGATCCCCGGGAGGGCCGCGGGCACGTGGCGCTATGTCGGGCTGGGACCCGTGGGGTCGGCTCTGGCCAGCCCCCCGCAGCCGGAGTGGGGGGACGTCACCGGCCAGGGCGGGACCGACCTGACCGTGTACTTTGGCTCTGGCGCGGCCCGCGGCCTCGCGATCTACGCCATCCGGCACGACGCGGGTGCCTGGCGTGCGATCCGCCTGTTCGCGGGGGCGGGCGACCTGGCCACCGACGTGCCCGCCCCCGGCCGTGGGCGTATCGTGGTCCTGGGCACGTGGGACTCCTCCCACCGTTCGGTCGCCTATCAGACCGTCGTCTGGCGTGACGGACGGTTTCGCTTGGGGCCGGGCATCGACGCCCCCGCCCCCCCCGGGATTCTGGGGTCGTCCCGGGCTCGGTCTGCGGGGGCGGCGCCGGATGTCCGCGGGCTCCCGCTGCGCAGGGCCCTTCGCCGACTCGCCGCGCGCGGCCTCGGGGCGCTCCCGCTGGTGCCCGCCGTCTCGGCGGACCGGACCGGCACGGTGCTCTGGCAGGATCCGCCCCCGGGGGGCTCCGTGGGCGCCTGGCCCTGGCTGGGGCTGGAGGTGGCGGCGGGCCTCGGCCGCCTCCGCGCCGGGCCCCCGCCACGGATCGCGCAGTTGCGGGTTGAGGACGGGGCCGGCACGCGCTCCGCTGGCGCCGCGGCGCTGGGGCGGTGGCGCCAGGAGGCCGCCTGGGCGCTCAACGGCCCGCTGCCGGTCATGCCCGTCGTGCGCGGTCCTGGTCAGATCAGCGGCGGCGCCGACGGCTGGATCCTCGTGGCTCGCTTGGCCCGGCCGTGGGGGATGACCGTTCCCGCCGCATCAGGAGCCGGGATGCGGCGTGCAGCTGTCGATACCCTGGCCTATAGCGATGCCCCGCTCTATGCCGGATGGGTGCTGCTCGGCGCGGGCGGCAGTTGGGTGGCAGCCGCGCGCCTGCCGGCGAGCCGTAATCGCGCCCTGCGCGCGCTGCTCGCCCGGCTCGCCCCCTGAGCGGGAAACCTTCGTCTCGCCGAGCGCAACGCGACGGCGGGGCCGCGCTCCCGTATCGGGTTGGCAGTCCGGCGGCCTCTGCGGCACGGCCAACGGTCGCCGCGGCCCCGCCGATCAGCCGTGCCAGGAGCGGTGGGGCAGCCGGCGGCTGACCAGGAAGATGCCGACGGCGAGGGCCGCCACCACGGCCAGGGCCAGGATGAAGAAGACCACCGCGGCCAGCAGCCCCAACACCGGGATCAGGAGCAACCCGCCCACGGCACCGACGAGGGCGCCCTGCATGGTGCGGCGTGCCGGCCAGCGGCCCCACGCGCCTTCGCGCCGCGCCGTCAACGTGGCGAACAGGGCACCCGCCAGGGCGCAGGCCAGGACCAACGCGGTCAACATGGCGTTCACCTTGACATCTTTCCCACGGCTACAGCCGCGGGCTTCGCCTGCGGGGGACCCCCTACGGGTCGATTCCCGCGTGCTCGGGGGGCAGAGCGCCTTGTTCTGAGCAGGCCGGCCGCCGGGCCGTCGCCTCGGCTCCAGCGAGCGTAGCGTGGCCGTTCGCCTTGCGCAATGGGGGAGCCTGCCACCCTGCCATCCGGGGCGGGCGCGTCCACATCCCTATCCTACACCGCTGCGGGCGGTGCCGGTGCATCCCGCCGTGGTGGAGCGGGAGGCCGTCCGCGGTTTGCGCACGCGCGCGTCCGACCTGCGGCGATCACGGGGAGCGTCCGTCGTGTCCGAGCGTCGTGCCAGACCCGCGCGCGCCCTCCCCGGGCGTGCCGGCCGAAGGCCCCTCGCCAGCGTGACGCCACCCTGCTTGTGGTGAACGGGCGGGCCCGGGGCCGCGTCGTTCTGGGCGAGTCGCTTGCGCCACAGGCCGAATTCGGCGCGCACGGCCGTCAGTGGCCCCCGTGACCCCACGGCGCCGCGGCCGCATCGAGGCGCCGAACCCGTGCGCAGCAAGCGGTGGCAGGCGCGAGCGGACCGGCGTGCCGCTCCGAAGTCACCCTCGCCCGCGGAGCCGTCTGGGCGAAGGCCCCCCGCCGGAATGACGCCACCCTGCTGGTGGTGAGCCCCTGGCAGGAGGCTTCTTTCTGCCAAAGAATGCATGGTGCCGCGGTGGCGCCTGCATGCCGCCGGCCGGGGCGCCGTAGGTTCGAGCCGTAGGTTGAAGAGGAGGCGGGCGGCCCCGGATGTCCTCGGAAGGGGGCCCTTTGTGCTGATTCCTGCAGGCGATCCGCGCGCTGCCGGGCTCGTCACCGAGTCGCGCCTCCGTCCTGACCCTGCGCCGATCGAGCCGGCCCCTGCCGCCATGGAGCGCCGTCGGGCCGTGGAACGGGCCGGCAGGCTGCCCCCGCGGGGCCTGATCACCGACGACCTCGACCGCTTCGCCGCCGAGTGCCCCGGCAAGGTGGCGATCGTCGACGGCAGCCGCGGCCGGCAGGCGGTGTGCGACTTCGCGGGCCTGCGCGCCCGGGTGGAGCGCATCGCCCACGGGCTGGTGCAGGCCGGCGTCCGCCCCGGCGAGCCGGTGGCGTTCCAGTTACCGAACTGGTGGGAGTTCGTCGCCCTGCAGCTCGCCTTGGTGCGGACCGGCGCCGTGTCGTGCCCCCTCATGCCCATATTCCGCGAACGCGAACTGACATTCGTCTTGCGGCAGACTGGCGCCAGGGTGCTGGTCGTGCCGGACCGCTTTCGCAAGATCGATCACATGGCCTTGGCCGCGTCCGTGGCGCCACATCTACCGGACCTGCGGGCGGTCTACGTCGTGGCCGGCGGGGAGGCCGGGGGGCAGCGGCCGGGCCGAGCGACCGACGGCCTGTTCCACGCCTTCGACGACCTTCTGAACGCCGACCCGCCGCGAGGTGGCCTGGACGGACGCCGCCCGGCGCCCGACGACATCACCCAGTTGCTATACACATCCGGCACCACCGGGGAACCCAAGGGCGTGCTGCACACCCATCGCACCCTGCTGGACGCACTGGACCTGCATGTCCACCACTTCGGCCTGGGTGGGGAGGACGTCGTCTTCGTCCCGTCGCCGGTGGCGCACCAGACCGGGTTCCTCTACGGGTTCTGGCTGGCGCTGCGCCTAGGCGCCACCGCCGTCTATCAGGACATCTGGTCCGGCGAGGTTGGCCACGCGCTTATGGACCAGTGGGGCGTCACCTTTGTTCAAGCGGCCACCCCCTTCCTCTCCGACCTGTGTGAGGCCTCCGCGCGCAGGGGCCGCGGCCCTGCCCGTCTGCGGATGTTCGTGGCGACGGGCGCCAGCGTCCCTCGGGCGCTGGCGCGCCAGGCGCAAGGCAGGCTGCACGCCATGGTCGCTGGGGCCTTCGGCACCACGGAGAGCGGTCTGATCGCCGCCGGCGCGCCGGCGGACCCGTCTGATCGCGCATGGCAGACGGACGGGCGTCTGCTGCCCGGGGCTGGCATGCGCGTGGTGGACGAGGCCGGGCGCGACCTGCCGGCTGGCCGCCAGGGGCGGTTCCTGGTGAGCAGCCCGGGGATGTTCGTCGGGTATCTTGGCCACCCCGAGTGGTACGACAGGGCGTTGGGCGGCGGGCAGTGGCTGGACACCGGGGACGTGGCCGTGATCGACGCCGACGGGTACATGAGCATCAAGGGCCGCAGCAAGGACGTCATCAATCGCGGCGGCGAGAAGATCCCGGTGGCCGAGGTCGAGAACCTGCTGTATGCGCACCCGGGGGTGGCCGAGGTCGCCGTCGTGGCTATGCCGGACCCACGCTTCGGGGAGCGGGCCTGCGCCTACCTCGTGCCCCGCGCGGGCCAGCGCGTGACGCTGGCGGATGTCCAGCGGTACCTGGAGGCCGAGGGCGTGGCCAAGCAGTACTGGCCGGAGCGGCTGGAACTGGTCGACGCCCTGCCACGGACACCGAGTGGCAAGGTGCAGAAGTTCGTGCTCCGTGACCGCATCGCCGCGACCCTGGTCGATGAGGCCCCGCGCCAGGCTTGACGGCATGCCGGGTCCCGGGAGGACCCGCCACGCCTTGGCACACGCCCGCGCGGCGTGGCCGGCGCTCCGCGGCGCGTGGGCGTGCTCTCCGGGAATGGGCTGGAAGCCGAGGCAGCGGGCGGTCTATCCCGCTCCTTCGCAGGCTGATGTGCAGCCGTTGGGCCGCATACCGCGCCGCTTTATCGGGGGGCGCCGTCGCGGACCCCCGGGTGCACGCGGACTCGGTCCCGGGGGGCGGGGTGCCCGGGTCTGGGGAAGGACCTGCGGCGGTGCCGGGGGCTGCCCGCCCGCCGGGCGCCTGCTGGTCAGCGGCGGTCACGCGCCCCAGGCCCGTGGGGCGGCCGCTGGCGGAGGCACCGCCCTGCGGGGGGTGCCCCTGGCCGGTGCCGTGGGCCATCCGCCCGCTCCCGCGGGTGGGCGCGGGGGAGTCGTGGGGCGCGCGCCGAATTGCGTCAGGGCGGAATCGGACGAGGGACGGGGGGGGCCGGCGCTGGCGGGGGGGGAGCTGCGGACGGCGGCCGACTGGACCGCCGAGATCCGGGGGTTTGTCGACGGGCCGGCGGAGCGGTGGTCCGAGGAGATCGAGCGGACCGGGCAGGTATCCGCCGAGCTTTGGGGTGAGCTGGTGGCGCGCGGCTACCTGCGGCTCGCCGCGCCAGCGGCGTACGGCGGGGTGGGGCTCAGCCTCTCCGACTACCTGCCCTTGCTGGAGTTGTTTTCCCGCGCGCACGGCAGCATTCGGATGATCGTGCACGTCTGCAACGGGGTCTGGCGCCCTCTGGCGCGCTGGGCCAACGAGGAGCAGGCGAACCGTTTCCTACGGCCGTTGGTGGCGGGGCAGAGCATTTGCGCCTTCACGCTCACCGAGCCGCACGCCGGCACCGGGGCCGACATTCAGTTGTCGGCGCGTCGCGAGGGCGACACGTATTACCTCAACGGTGAGAAGCACCTCATCACCTTCGGCACCCGGGCCGACCACCTGCTGACCTTCGCGCGGCTGCCCGGGACGCGGGGATACGACGGCACGTTGGCGCTGATGGTGCCGCGCCTCTCGCCCGGCCTGGAGGCGCGCGCGCAGTCCGAAGCGATGGGCCTGCGCGGCACCGACCACGCGCACCTGGTGTTCCGCGACACGCCCGTGCCGGTGGCCAATCGCCTGGGCCAGGAGGGCGAAGGCATCGCGGTCGCGCTTCGCGGCTTCCTGCATCCGAGCCGCATCGGCGTCGCTGCCTCGTGTGTTGGCTTGGCGCAGAAGGCGTTGGAGCTTGCCGTTGCCCGCAGCAAGGTGCGCGTCACATTCGGCAAGCCTATCGCGGAACGGCAGGCGATCCAAATGATGCTGGCGGAGATGGCCACCGACGTGCAGGCCGCAAGGCAACTCGTGCGGTGGGCTGCGGACGTGTGGGATGCCGGCCCGGAGGACGGCGCCGGCACGGCTGAGGCGGCGGCCATGAGCAAGCTCTTCGGGCTGGAGATGCTGCAGCGGGTGACAGACCGGGCGCTGCAGGTCTTCGGCGGGGCCGGGTATCTTAAGGACTCGCTGATCGAACGCATCTACCGCGACGCCCGGGCGCAGCGTTTCGAGGAAGGTACGGCCGAGATCCAGAAGGTGACTATTGCCAGGGCCCTGCTCGGCTGAGGTCGGGGGCCCTGCCCAGCGCTGCCCGCGGGTCCCCCCGGGTGACCGGCGTCTTGCAGGGGGGCGTCCCTGGGTGAGGAGCCGCCTTCCAATAAGCCCCCCATGCCGGCGGGGCCTGCGCCACGCGGCATGAAAACGCGGGCGGGTGTCGGCGACGGCGCCTGGTAGTCCTTGGCGCACATGACCACTACTGGTAGTGGCACCCGCGGCCTTTTTCGCAGGAGGAGTCAGGACGGATCTCCGTCACGTGACGGCCTGTTCGCACGGTCTGAGGGCTACAGGCGCTCGGTGGCCCAACGGAGTATCGCAGGAGTGGCCTTCAGGACGAGGGCCCAAGCCCGGCCCGCGCATGTCGACGGCGCACCGCGGATACCCCGATCCCACGATACGGTAGGACTCTCGGGTGACGTTGTTCGCTCCCGGTTCCTAAGGAGCGCGTCCGTGGTGTTCCTGACCGTGGGCCGGGGGGCCGCGGGGCGGCGCCTCGCGGAGGGCTGTGGAGCGTGCGGAGCCCGGCCCGCGCGGCTGAGCCAGGTCCCGCCGCGTCATGTTGCCGGGCTTTGAGTCACAAGCCGTGGCCGGCCAGACACGCCAGAGCGGCGCGGGTGCTGTGGCCTGCGCCATGCGGGCCCGCAACCGCGGTCGGGCGCCCGTCGCGCCGTCAGGGCGCGACGGGCAGGACCCACTGCCGGCGGCGTTACGCGGCACCTGTTCGCCGGACTTCCCCGTGCCGCTGGGCCGGCGCTACGCGGCCTGCAGACAGAGCGGCCCCGGTCGGCCGTGCATCTTAATGGGTCGGACGTTGCCCAAAGGCGACCGGTAGGTTCCGCCGCGTGGTGGTCGCAGGAGCGCCCGGACCCAGAGGGCTCCGCCAAAGGGGACCTTCGCGGCCCCCTCTACCCGCCAGCTGCGGTTGGTCGCGTCGCACCGGCCCCATCGGTGGCCAGGATGCGATCGGCGATCTGGCGGAAGACCCGCCCCGTCTCGGTTTCCGGGGCGAACAGGCCGGTGCCCTGCTGCGGCGTTTCGCCCAGTGGCAGGCGCCCCAGAAGCGGCGCCGCCAGGGCCGCGGCTACCTGCTCGCCGCCCCCCTGGCCGAAGGGATGCTGCGCTGCTGCACAGTGTGGGCAGCGCAGGAAGCTCATGTTCTCGATCACGCCGACCACCGTGTGTCCGGTCTTCTGGGCCATCTGCCCGGCGCGCACCGCCACCCGGGCGGCGAGCGGGTCGGGCGTGGTCACCACGAGCTCCCTGCTCGTCGGCAGCATCTCGTGCACATCCAGCGCCACATCGCCGGTTCCTGGCGGCAGGTCAAGAAGGAGGTAGTCCACGCCGTCCCACTCCGCGTCGGCGAGGAATTGGTGGAGGGCCTTACCCAGCATGGGCCCGCGCCAAATCACCGGCTGGTTGCCGGGGACGAAGAAGTCCATGGACAGCAACTCGACCCCGGAGGGCGCGCGCGCGGGCACCAGGCGCTTTTCCGGTGTCACGCCCGGTCCCTCGGTCACGCCAAGCAGCGAGGGCAGGCTGAAGCCGTAGATGTCGGCGTCCACGGCGGCCACGCGCCGCCCGGCGGCGACCAGGGCGGCGGCGAGGTTGGCGGTGACGGTGGACTTTCCCACGCCGCCCTTGCCGCTGGCCACGGAGAGGACCCGCGTGCTGCCGAGATCCACGATGGGGCGCTGCCGCCCGGCCGCCTGCTGGACCGACGGCGCGACGCTGCCCGCGGGCTTCTGCTCGACGCGCACCCCGCGCACGCCCGGCACCGACGCTGCGGCGGTGCGCAGGGCGGCGACCCAATCGGCGGGGACCGGGGTGCCCTGCGGACCGCCCGTGCGGTCCACGAGGATCAACGTCACCGTGTCGTCCCGGTCGATCAGCACGTCGATGATCAGGCCGATCGCGGACGCGCCCCTGTCGCTGCCGGCGAGACGGGCATGGTTGAGGGCCTGGACGATGGCCAATTTCTGGACCGCCATCGGTGCGATCCCTGCCTCTATAGTTAACGGGCCGACAGGACCCGGCCCGCGCGGAGTATACCATCCGCCTGCGGCGTGCCGGCGGGCCCCGCTCCCGCCGTCACACCGCGGATCACGCAGCGGATCGCCCGCACGGCAGGCGATTGCCGACCGGAGCGATACCGCGTTCGGTTCGCCGCCGCGCCCGCCGTCGGCCCCAGGTTGCGCGTGGCCGCCAAGAGCGAGGTCGCCCTCTGGCACGCGGCGGTGCGTGGGGCCCGTCCGATTCGAGTCCCTCCTGGCAGGGAGCGGTGGTACGTGGCCGGCGGCTGCCGCCGGCACGCGCAGGGATCAGGGGCGAGGCGGGATCCAGGGGACGCGCCGCGCGAGGCGCACCCGGGGCTCATACCATGCCGCCCTCCGGGCAAAGGCTATCGCCCCGGAGGTGAGGGTCAGCACATGCACGGGCTGACGACCAAGGAGATCGGGGCCATCGAGGAGTCCATCAAGATGGAGGCGCTCTGCGTCCAGAAGCTCCAGGCCTATGAGCGCGAGGCCTCGGACCCGGAGCTGCGCGAGATGTGCCGTAGCGGCCTCCAGACCGCCCAGCGGCACATCGACGAACTGCTTGGCCTGCTGCGCTAGGGGTGGGGCTGCCACGCGCCGGGAGAAGACGAAGGGGGGACCATCGTTTGCGGAGCCTGAACGACCGGGACATCGCCTATGACCTGTTGTACGGGTGCAAGCAGGGGGCCCAGTCCTACATGGCGTCCCTGCTGGAGTCCGCGACGCCGCGGTGTCGCGAGGTGATGCACCGCCTGCACGACGACTGCCTGCGCGACCAGTGGCGCGTGTGGCAGTTCCTGCACCAGCGCAACGAGTACCGCGTCGATGAGGCGAACCGGCAAGAGGTGGACAGTGCCCGGTCTCGCATGGAGCACCTGGCCCGCACCCACGATGCGGCGTCCGGTTTTGCGGCCCGGGGGGCCGACGGCGGTTGGGGCGGCCGCGCCGAAGAGGGGCGCTGGACCGCCGGCGGCACCGGCCGCTGGAACACGCGCGAGGATGAGGGGAGGGGCCGCCCGGAATACGCTGGCGTAGGCGCCGGCCCCGCCGACGGCGGCTCCCAGGACTTCGGGCAGAACGCGTGGGGTGCGGATGCTGGCCGGCGCGCGCAGCCAGCGACCCATCGCTACTAGATCTCCGAGGCGAGGGCGCTAGAGGCGCTTCATCGTCCGCCGCCGGGCGGGCGGTGGCCGCCTGTGACGGGAGAGGGCGTACGCTTCGCCGAGGAAGCGTCCCCAGAGCCCGCAAGGGGAATCCCCGGTTTTCGCCGCGGGGAGGATGTCCCTCGCCCGTGACCGGTGCGGCGAGCAGCGGACCGTCCAGATGGCCGCGCCCTACGGGCGCGGCCATCATATGGGGAAGGTGTGGCGCGCAGGCATACCGGGCGCGGCGGAGGCAACCTGTCGAAACCTGTCGAAACATGTCGACATCCTTTGGTCCGATTTGCATGTCCGGGCGAAGGAGTCCGGCAGGGTTCGACGAAAGTCGGGGCCCATAACACCCACGGACGGGTACATACGGGTCCTTTTCCGAACGGGCAAAGCCGTCGTGAGGCGGTGACGCAAAGCCACGGGCCCCGCAGTGGGCAGCCGGGTTGCCGAAGAAAAGGGGCCACGCCAACGGGGCGCCCCTTTTTCATTCAGGAAAAGGGGCGCCTCTGTCTTTCCGGGTACCCCGGCGCGGGATGCGGCGGGGGCAAGCCGGGGGAGGGCGACCGGGATGGTCGTCCGTCCCCGGCGGCGACCGTGTGGGAGCCTGCGGGCAGGGAACGCCCGCGGCTCTCGCCTCACGACCTCGCGCGTCTGGGGGCGGCTACCGTGGGGGGCATGTTCTCCACCCCTGGCCAACTGGCCCTGGAGGGTCGGTTGGCGGGATTGATCGCGCAACGGACGGTCCTCGCCGATGCGGTGGCCAACGTCGATACCCCTGGCTACCAGCCGGCGGCAGCGGCGGCGTTCGCGCCCGCGCTGCAGGCGGCGATCGCGGCGCAGCTCGGCGTGCCCCAGCAGGTGGCACGCGCGACCGCTGCCCTTGCGCCGAACGGGCTGGCCGTCGGAACCGTGGGCGCCACCATCGCCCCCACACCTGTGGGCCTCCTTTCCGCCACCGGGGCGGCGGGAGGCACGTCCGGCACGCTCGCCTCTCTTGCAGCGTCCTCTCCGACTGGCCCGCCGGCCGGGACCGTCCTCCCCGTCTCCGTGCCCGCCCCAGGTGCGGTCACGCCGGACGGGAACGGCGTAGGGCTCGACGCCACCATGGCGGCACTTGCCACCAACGACCTCGGCTATCAGGCGGTACTGCGGCAATTGCAGCTCACCTACCAGAACATCAGCGCCGCCATCGACGTGGGAGGGGCCTGAACGTGATTTTCGGGTCGATGAACGCCGCCGCATCGGGCCTGACTGCCGAGCGGCTGCGCATGGACGTGATCGCGCAGAACCTCGCCAACGTCGACACCACCGTGACCCCGCAGGGCGGGCCGTACCGCCGGGAGATGGTGGTCATGGAGCCCATGCCGCTCACGACCACTCAGCCCGGCGGCGTGGAGGTGGCGGCGGTGATCGGGGATCCCACCCCGTTCCCCTTGCGCTACGACCCCGGCGCCCCGGGCGCGAATGCGCAGGGGTACGTGCGCATGCCAAACGTCAACGTCACGGCCGAGATGGTCGACCTGCTCGCCGCCAGCCGGGCGTACGGTGCCAGCGCCACCGCCTTTTCCGACTTCGTCAAGGAAGGGCGCAAGGCGCTGCAGCTCTGAGCGCCGGGCCCGCGAGACGTCTGCCCGCCCCCTGACGGGGGCCGCGCATGCCCACGGCCGGTCGACCGCGTGATAGCGCGTGCCGAGAGTCGACCGGCGGCGTTCCATGCAGGAGGTGTTCAGGATGGGTCTTGGTCCTCTCGCTGCGCTGACGGGAGCCCCGCAGGTCCCGGCCGCCGGGCCGGCCGCGGTGGCACCGGCCCCCGCCGCGGCCGGCCGCACGTTCGCGAGCGTTTTCAGCCATGCCTTCCAGGCGGTCAACGGCCTGCAACTGGGCGCGAATGCGGCGGCGCAACAACTCGCGACCGGCGGCGGCACCGACCTCGCCACCGCCGTGATCGCCGCGGAGAAGGCGAACCTCTCGCTGCAACTGGCGGTGGAGGTCCGCAACCGGGTGGTGAGCGGCTACCAGCAGCTGATGCAGATGCAGGTCTAAGCCGGCCGTCGGGCTGGGCGGCAAGACCACCGTGGCCTCAGGCCTGGCGCCGCGATCGCGTTCCGCCCCGTCTCAGGGAGGGGCGCCTGGACCCATCAGGGATGAAGGGGGGGACTGCGCGTGCCGCCCGCCACATCGCAGGTGTCTCTGACCGCGACCCTGTCCTCGCTGAACAAGCAGTGGCAAGGGCTGCAACCGGGCCAGCGCCGGACGATCGTGGGGGGGGCCGTGGCGGTCCTCCTGAGTCTGCTGGTCTGGGCCGGCCTGGCCGTGCGCGGTCCGACGATGGCGCCCCTCTTTACCAACCTGTCCCCCCAGGCAGGGGCCGCGATACTCACCCAGTTGCAGCACACGCATACACCCTATCGGTTGACCAACGGCGGGCAGACGATCCTGGTGCCCGCCGCGCAGGTCGACGCGTTGCGCTTGCAACTCGCCGGGCAGGGGCTGCCGAACCAGGGGAACGTCGGCCTGGGCTCGGTGCTCAACCTGCCCTTCGGCGCCACGAACTTCACGCGCCAGGTCGCCTACCAGAACGCCCTCCAAGGCGAGTTGGCGTCGACCATCGACGCCGTGCAGGGCGTGCGCTCCGCGCGCGTGGCGATCGTCATGCCCGCGGCCCCCGTGTTCGGGGGAGGCGGCACGCCGGCCTCAGCGGCCGTGCTGGTGAATCTGCAGCCGGGGGCCACCCTCGCGCCAGCGCAGGTGGCGGGTATCGAACACCTCGTGGCGAGCAGCGTCCAGGGCCTCTCCCCTTCCGGTGTCACGGTCCTCGACCAGACCGGACAGATCCTGAGCGCCATCACCCCGGGAAGCACCACCACCAGCGGGCCGGCGGTGTCGGGCACCGCGGCCCAGGCCCAGAACAACCTGCTGGTGCAGCACCAGTTCGATCAGCAGTTGCAGCAGCGTTTGGAAGGTCTGCTGGCACAGGTATTCGGTCCGGGGAATGTGGTCGCGCAGGTCCAGTCACAGTTCAACTTCAACAGCGGGACCGTGGACCGGACCGTGTTCCTACCGGGCAAGAGCCGGGCCGTGCTGGCCAGCATGAAAGAACTCAAGCAGACAATGACCGGCCAAGGCGCCACGGCGCTGACCCCGGCCGGCACCGCGGCCAACAGCTACCCGCCGACCTACAAGACGGCGCCGCAGAACAGCAAGTCGTCGTCGCTGCAACTCTCGCAGAACTTCGACATCAGCCGCCAGGTCACCCACACGATCGTGGCTCCGGGCACGCTTTCGCGTCTGTCGGTCTCGGTCATTGTCAACGGGGCCCTGACCCCGGCCCAGCAACGCCTGGTGCAGTCGGCCGTCGCGGCGGCAGTCGGCTACAACCCGGCCCGCCACGACCAGATCTCGGTCGTCGGGCTTCCTTTCAATCAGTCGCTGCTGACCGCCCTGCAGAAGCAGCCCGCGCCCACCGCCGCCGTGCCGGTCTGGGCCCGGGTGCCCGTGCTCCTTGGCGCGATCGGCCTCCTGCTCTTGCTGCTCCTCCTGGCGCTGCTGCGGCGGCGGGGGCGCGAACCGGAGCCGGCCGGGCCCCCGGCCCTCCCCGCGCCGGCGGAGGTCGAGGCGCGCGTGGGCGCGGGGCAGGACGCGCTCAGCGAGGCACTCCTGGCCGCGACGACCGCGCGGCGGCGCGCCGAAGAAGCCTTGCGTGAGCGACCGGAGGAAGTGGCGAGGGTCGTCCGGGCCTGGCTGACGGACGACGAGTGAGGACGCTTCTTTGTGGCGGGGCGGAAGGAGGGTTGGGCGTGGCCGCTCGTGCGTTGAGCGCGTCGGATGGCGGAGCCGCGACGTTGACCGGACGCGAAAAGGCGGCCGTCCTACTGGTTTCGCTCGGGCCGGAGTTTGCGGCCCAGGTGTTCCAGCACCTCGAACAGGATGAGATCGACCAGCTCACACTGCAGATCGCCGCGGTGCGCAAGGTGGACACAGAACAGCAGTTGCTGGTGTTCGAGGAATGCCGCCAGGTGTTGGCGGCGCGCGAATACATCGAGCGCGGAGGCATTGAGTACGCACGCTCGGTCCTGGAAAAGGCCCTGGGACCGGCGCGGGCCGCAGAGGTGCTCGAGCGGCTTACCGCGACGCTCCAGGTGCGGCCCTTTGAGTTCGCGCGACAGGCCGACCCGGCGCAGTTGCTGACGTTCATCCAGCAGGAGCATCCGCAGACCATCGCTCTGGTGATGGCGCACCTTCACCCCGAGCAGGCCTCGGCCGTGCTGGGGGCGCTGGATGCCGATCTGCAGATCGACGTCACACGGCGTCTGGCGCAGATGGATGCCACCTCGCCGGAGATCATCAAAGAAGTCGAGCGGGTGCTGGAGCGCAACTTCGCCTCGCTGGTCGGCGCCGGCCAGTCGCGCACCGGCGGCGTGGAGATGGCCGTCCAGGTGTTGAACCGCGCGGACCGGGCCACCGAGAAACGCATCCTGCTGGCGCTGGAGACCGAGGACCCGGGCCTGGCCCAGGAACTGCGGCGCCGCATGTTCGTGTTCGAGGACCTGGCGCACCTGGACGACCGTTCCCTGCAGCGCGCCCTGCGCGATGTCGATACCACCAGCGACCTGCCCCTGGCGCTGAAGGTCGCGAGCCCAGAGGTCCGCGCCAAGATCGGGCGCAACATCAGCAAACGCCAGAGCGAATCGCTGAACGAGTCGCTGGACTTGCTCGGTCCCGTCCGCCTGCGCGACGTCGAGGACGCGCAGCAACGCATCGTGGCGGTGATCCGCCGCCTGGAGGACGCCGGCGAGATCCTGGTGTCGCGCGGCGGCGAGGACGAGGTCGTGGTCTGAGTGGCCCGCGCGCCCGGGCGATCTCTGGGACGGGAGGTGGGTCCCTTGATCCACAGGGCCCTGGGGACCGGTGGGCTGGGCGCGCAGGCCGGCGCGCGTGGCGGCGGCGCCGTTCGCAGCTGGCTGCCGCCGTGCCCCTCGCCCGGCGGCGCCTGCCGTCCGGCGCCCTGGGCGGCAGGGCGGCGGCACGAGCAGCCCGCCGCGCCCGGGACCGATCCTGTCCACTGGCTGGCCGTCCTGCCGGTGCGCGGTGCGGCCCCCGCGAGGGAGACGGATGACGAGCAGGCCCTCGCCGCGGAGCCGCCGGAGCCCGACGCGGCGGCGCAAGCGCGGGCCGAGGCGGAACGGGTCCTCGCCTTGGCCCGCGCCGAGGCGGCCTCCATCCTCGGGGCTGCGCGCGCGGAGGCCGCGGCGGAACGGAGCCTTGCCCGCCGCGCGGGGTGGGAGGAGGGCCGGCGGCAGGCCCGCGCCGAGTGGGGGCAGCTGATCGGGGCCGCCGCCGGCACGCTGCGGCAGGCGCGCGCTGCCCGTAGCGCGCTGCTGCGCTCGCTGCGCGCGGAGGTTGCGGACCTGGCCATGGCGGTGGCGGCACGGGTCCTCGGACGCGAGCTGGAGGCCGCGCCCGAGGAGGTGGTGGATCTGGCCCGGCGCCTGGTGCGGCGGGTCGACGGGCCAGCGGTCTTGCGCGTCCGCCCGGAAGACGCGCCGCTGCTTGCGGCCGAACCGCTGCCGCCCGGTGTGCGGCTGGTGCCGGACGCCACCCTGGCGCAGGGCGACCTGCGGCTGGAGTCCGCTGGCGGCGTGCTGGACGCCACCGTACAAGGCCGGTTCGCCCAGGTGTTGGGCGCGATGCGAGGGGGGGACGGCGATGGCGGCGTCTGAGGTCCGCGCGGCCGTAGCTGCGGAGGACGGAGAACAGGTAGAGGGGCGGTCTGGCGCCGTAGCCGCGCCCACGGTGCTGCGGGGCATCTGGCCCGGCCGCCCGCGCCGGGCGCCCTTGGGCCGGGCTGGGCATCTCACCGGAGCGCACCGGCACCTGGCGCGCAAGGTCGCCGCCTGGCGCCACGCCGTCGCGGTCGCCGACCCGGTCGCGCGCCGGGGGCGGATCAGCGACGCGGTGGGCCTGGTCATCGAGTCGGCCGGTCCAGCGGTGGAACTCGGGGAACTGGTGGCCATCTCGCCCCACGACGGCGGTCTGCAGGCGGAAGGACCGCCCGGTTCTGCGCCTGTCCTGGCCGAGTGTGTCGGGTTTCGCGGCGGGCGGGTCCTGCTCATGCCGCTCCAGGCGGCCAGCCGTCTCGCGCCGGGGGCCCTGGCCACGGCCCTGGGCCGCCGCCTCTCCGTGGGCTGCGGACCGGAGCTTCTGGGGCGCGTGTTGGACGGGCTGGGCAGGCCACTGGACGGCGGCGGGCCGGTGCGCCCACGGGAGTGGCGCACCGTGGAGGCCGAGCCGCCGCCCGCGCTGAGCCGCCGACCGATTACCAGCCCTCTGCCGGTGGGGGTGCGCGCCGTCGACGGTCTCTTGACGTGCGGCCGGGGACAGCGCCTAGGGATCTTCGCCGGCAGCGGCGTGGGCAAGAGCACCCTGCTTGGCATGCTCTGTCGCCACACGGCCGCCGACGTGGTGGTCGTCGCGCTGGTCGGGGAGCGCGGACGCGAGGTGCGTGAGTTTGTAGAGGGCGACCTGGGCGCTGAGGCGCTGCGCCGCGCGGCGGTGGTCGTGGCGACCTCGGATCAACCCGCCGTGGCCCGAGTCAAGGCGGCCCTGGTGGCGACTACGGTGGCCGAGTACTTCCGCGACGGTGGCGCCGACGTGCTGCTGGTGATGGACTCGTTAACCCGTTTCGCGCTCGCCCTGCGCGAGGTGGGCCTGGCCAGCGGCGAGCCGCCGACAACCCGCGGCTACACGCCCTCGGTGTTCGGGGCCCTGCCGCGGCTCATAGAGCGGAGCGGCACCGGGGCACGAGGCAGCATCACCGCGTTCTACACCGTGCTCGTAGAGGGGGACGATATGAACGAGCCGGTGGCCGACGCCGTACGGGGCCTGCTGGACGGGCACGTGGTGCTCTCGCGCGACATCGCGGCGCGGGGGCGCTACCCCGCTATCGACGTGCTGCAGAGCGTGAGCCGGCTGCAGCCGCGTTTGGCGGACGCGGAGCACGCCGCGGCGGCGCAGCGCGTACGGGCCATCCTCGCCACCATGCAGGAGGCGCAGGATCTCGTGGATGTCGGCGCCTACCGCCCGGGGGCGAATCCGGCCGTCGACCTCGCCCTGCGCTGGATTGAGCGGGTGCACGCCTTCCTGCGCCAGGGGCGCGACGAGTGCTCTGCCTGGGAGCGGACGTACGCCGAACTGTTGGCCCTCGGCGCGGAGCCCGCTGGCGACGCAACGGGTTCGGGGCCTAGCGTCGGCGCGCCGGCCGTGGAGCCGGTCGGCGCACCCGCGGGGGAGGGCGCTACGCGATGAGCCAGCCCGGCTGGAGGTTGCAGCGTCTGGAACGGCTCGCCGCCGCGCGCCAGCGGGCACAGGCGGAGCGGCTGCGCGCGGCACGCACCCGCGAGGACGACCTGCGCCGGGCGGTGGAACGCGCGACCCGGGTGGCCAGCCAGCGGCTGATGAACTCGCGAGCCGCGGACGTGACAGGTGACCTCGCCGCCTGGACGGCGGAGCGGCGGGCGCTGCTCCACGCCCGCCAGGACGCGCGCCAGTCCGCTTTGCATCTGGAGGGGGCGGCGCGGGAGTCCGACCGCTGCCGGGCCGTCTACCTGCAGGCGCGCGGCGAGACCGAGGCCCTGCGGCGGCTTTCGCTGCGGCGTGCGGCCGAGCGGCGGCAGGGGCGCGTCCTGGTGGAGCACCGGGCGCTAGACGACCTAGCGGGCGTGCGGGCGGCGCGGGGCGAAAGGGGGGGGCCACACTGACCGCCAGCCTGGGGGCTCTGACGGTGGGCGCCGTGGGCGCCGGGGACCCGGGCGCCCTGGCCCAGGGTCGCGAACCGGCGTCTGCTGGAGGCGCTGGTTTCGCCGCGTTGTTCGCGGAGTTGGCGCGGGCTCCGGCGTCAGGGCCAGCCGCCCCGGGGCATGAGCCCGCGGTGGTTGGCCGTGACGGGGTAGAGGCCCGTGGGGGCACCCGCCGGCACACCGCGCGTCAGCGCCGCGGCGAGCAGGGGCCTGCGGTGGCGGGCCCCCCAGCCGCTGGGGTGGCGGGCCCCCCGGCCGCTGGGGTGGCGGGCCCCCCAGCCGCTGGGGTGGCGGGCCCCCCGGCCGCTGGGGTGGCGGGTCTGGCGCCCGAGGCTGGGGTGCCGGCCGAAGCGGCGCCGGAGGCGGGGGTAAGCGCCCCCGCCGGTCCCGCGCGGGCGGGGCTCTCGGATGAACGTCTCCCGGCGGACCAGGGCGCATCCGCCGCGGCGCCGGGTGGGCGTGGGTCTCTCGGTGCCGCGCGCGCGGCGTGGTCGGGGGCGCTGTCACGGTCCGTGCCGCGGCAGGCAGGGGCGGGGTGGCCGGGCGTGTCCCTGGCCGCCTCCGAGGGGGCACGGCCGACAGGTGGCCCCACGGCACCGGCGTCTCTGGCGATCGCGGCCACGCCGCCAGGTGGCGAGGTGCGCCGGGAAGCCGCCGGCACGGCAACGGGGTCCGCCGCCCGGCCCCGGCCGGTGGAGGGCGCTGCGGCGCGTGCAGAAGGGGCGGCGCGGGATTGGCCGGCCGATGCGGGGCGGGCGACGCCCATCCCTCCGGCGCTCTCCCAGGCGGCGGGGGATACCACTCGCCCGTCCTGGTCAGGGGGTCAGGTGCTCGGCCAGCCGGCGGTCACCGCCGCTAGCCTCTGGGGTGCCCGCTCCGAGCCGGAAGGGGGGGGGACGGTGATCGTAGCCGCGCGTGCCCGGGCTGCCGACCCGCCGGTTGCAGGCCCTTCGGCGCTCCCCGCGGGGGTGGAGGGCGCATCCCGCCCGTCGGGTCCCGATGGTCAGGCGCCGGGCCTCTGGCCGGCGATCACGGCGGAGGGCCTGTGGGCGCATGCCTCGGGGGCTGGACGGGCGGCAGCGGCGGGCGCCGCCGCGCGCGCCGGGTCCGCAGGCGGGGGGCGAGGCCCGTCAGCCGCAGGGTCGTCGGCCCTCCCCGCGGGGGCGGGGGCGACCGTGCGTCCGTCGGATCCCGGAGGCCAGGGTCCGGGCCTCTGGCCGGCGACCACAGGCGGCGGGGGCCCGGGGGTGGCTCGCACGGCCGCCGGGCCGGGGGGCTGGCCGTCAACGGCGCCGAGCGCTGGGTCGGTTGGGCCGGGCGGCTTGACGGGTGCGGCGGCCATAGACGCCGGCGGCGCGCCGCCCCCGCGGTCGGAACCCCGTGCGCAGGGGGCTACCCCCTTGCGCTGGGGGCCCGCGAGCATGGCGCCGACACCGGAAGCCGGGGCGCGAGCCGTCCGGGTCGCGGGCGGCCGACCGCAGGCGCGGGCGGCGCCCCAGGCCGGTGGGCCACCTGCAGCCGCCGCTGCGGCGACCGGGCC
>JAJZZC010000062.1 GCA_021797775.1 Bacillota bacterium | reverse complement strand
ACAGCGTGGCCGATCCCGCGCAGAGCAGGGCGATCAGGCCGCCCAGCACGACAAGCGGCTGGTAGCCGAATCGCGCCACGAACGGAAAGAGCATCTCCAGCAGCAGGAGGCCACCCGCCACCGCCGCGAGGCCCTGCAGCACCCGTTGAACCCGCCCCACGACCACCTGGGCGAAGGGCTGTGGCGGCCCGAGCACGTAGCCCTGCCCGCGCAGCGCCTGGGCGACCTCGCTGTAAAGCCGCTCCGTCGCCGCCACGGGGTTGACGGCCGTGGTCAGCGGGTGCATGTACACGACCCGGATGTTGAACTCATTCACCTGGCTGAGCACGGCCAACACGATCTGATGGATCGGAAAGGTCGCCAGCATCCAGCCGGGGATGCTGTACGTGCGCACGGTACGCTCGCCCAACGCCTGGTCCAGATGGCGCGTGCCGGGCTGGGCGATGTTGCTGAGCTGCTGGGGGGTCTCCACCACCCCCAGGACCCAGTGGTGCTGCTGGAAGGCTGCCACCGTATCGGCGAAGGCGTGTGGATACCCGGGCAACGGCTGCGTGGCGGTGCCGGCGAAGATCACGGTGTCGATGGGCACCGCGGCGGAGGCGATGCGCGCGTACAACGCCCGTGTGGCGCTGGCATCCAGGCCGTTTGGGCTACCCTCCGGCCGTGGCACCGCGGCCATGCCTAGCCCGCGCGCGAGCGCGAACGCCCCCGGCGCGAAGCCGAGCGGCACACCCTCGGTCAGGAGCGGCGAGGCGCTGGCGAACACGACGCGCGTCGAGCCGAAGGAAAGGCTCTGGACGGCCACCGCCGGCCCCATCGCCGCCCGCAGGGCCGGGACGAGCCACGCGGCCAGCCGGGTACTCGCCGTCAGTGCATACGTTCCCTGCGGGTCGACGGCAAACGGCAGCGGCGGGCTGCCGGCGGAACGGCGCGCATCCAGCCACTGCGAGCCAGAAAAGACCGTCAGCCTGCCCTGATAGTTCAGCGAGGCCAGCGTATCCTCGGCCACGCCCAGCGCGCCGACGCCGCTCCGCTTCAGGTTCCCCAGCAGGGAGGCCTCTGGCACGCCGTAGGCCTGGGCCAGCTCGGTGAAGGACGGCTGGTCCGCGACCAGCAACACATGGCGGCTGGCCCCCTCCGCCGCCACGCGCTTCCGCAGATCGGGGATGCCCGCCACGATGCCCAACAGAATCAGGCCGATCAACACGCGCTGCCGCCACGTCAGCGTCGCGCGTCCCTCCCCACCCCGCGCCGTCGTCGGCCCGCCCCCGCCGACCCCGTGCGCATTGCGCTTCTGTACCACCGGCCTCAAGCCGCCCGCCGGGCGGGCCGGGAGCGCCGGCCTTGCGGAGGCTCACCCGCAAGCGGCCAAGATCGCCACGGCGTGTTGTCCGAGGAAGGTCGCACGCTGCCACAGCCCCAGAGGACAGGAGGGGCCGGGCCCGCGGCCACCCCCGGGAAAACCGCCCCTCGCCCGTTCACGGGGGGTACGTCCCGTGCATCGCTCTGCCCCGCAGGCGAAAGGCAGGCATCCGCCAACTGCGCACCCGACGTCCGTCCGCCCGGCGGGCCACCGCCACCGCTCCACGCCTGAGTGTAGCATCCCGGGAGCGGCGGGGCGTTGCGGGTCCGCAGACACCGCGAGGCGGGGCGAGGGCGCGCCCCCCGACTCGTCCGATAGGCCGCGAGGCGGAGGTGGGCGAGTCGCCAGTTCCTCCCTCGGGTTTGGCGCAAAGGCGGTGGTGCTTCAAGCCCTCCACGCCAGCCGTCCGCCCACCATGGTCCAAGCCACCCTCCAGCCGCCATCCAGCGCCACCAGGTCAGCCGCGTAACCCGGCACCAGGCGGCCCGTCCCACTCAGTCCGGCCGCCTCGGCGGGGGCCAGGGTCGCCATGCCAACGGCCTCGCGCGGGGGCACGCCAGCGGCGATCATCACGCGCACCGCCGCATCCATGGTGAGAACGCTGCCCGCCAACGTGCCGTCGGCCAGGCGCGCCTCCCCGCCGCGCACGACCACGTCTTGGCCGCCGAACCGGTATGCCCCTTCGGGCGCGCCGGCCCCGGCCATGGCGTCGCTGACCAGCGCCACGCGCCGCCAGCCCTTTACCCGCCAGAGCAGCCGCAGGGCGGTGGGGTGTACGTGGACGCCGTCGGCGATGGCCTCCACGCACAGCGCGTCCAGGTCGAGGGCGGCACCCACCAGCCCGGGCTGCCGGTGGTGCAGCGGCGTCATCGCGTTGAAGCAATGGGTCGCGCGCCGCACCCCCGCGGCGACGGCGTCCACGGCCTCTGCGTACGAAGCATCGGAGTGGCCCATCGCCACCATCACGCCACGTGCGCCAAGCACGCTTACCAGGGCCAGGGCACCAGGGAGTTCCGGAGCGAGCGTCACCGTCCGCACCCAGCCCCTCCCGCTGGATAGCAAGGCGGCGGCATCCGCGGCGTTCGGGGCGCGCATGTGCTCTGCCGGCTGCATCCCGCGCCGCGCCGGGTTGAGAAACGGCCCTTCCAGGTGCAGGCCCAGAGGCCGCGCCCCGGCCGGCGGGTGCGCGCAAGCGTCGGCGAAGGCGTCCACGGCGCGCACCGTCTCCGCCCAGGGGGCGGTGACGGTGGTGGGCAAAAACCCCGTGCACCCGCACGTAATAAGGAAGGCGGCAACGGCGTCCACGGACTCTCGTCCGTCCATCATGTCGCGGCCGGCGGCCCCGTGGACGTGGATGTCGAGGAACCCCGGCGCCACCACGAGCCCCCCGGCGTCGATGACACGTTCCCCGTCGCATGGGCGCGGTGCCGCGCCCGTACCCAGCGCGGTAATATGGCCGCCGCGGGCACGCACCCATCCGCGGAACACATGCTCCGGTGTCATGACCTCGGCGTTGGCGACCAAGGCATCCCCAGCGCTCATGCCCCCCTCCCCCAGGCGGAGGCGATGCCGGCCGGTGGCGGCAGGCCGGGGCGCGCCCGCTCCCAGGCCAGGATCACGGCGCCCACGACCGCCGAGTGATCCGGGGGGCGCAACCCGCCACCGGTACGGGCGCGCAAGAGGGCGTCAACCCTGCGGCCGACGGGCGTAGCTGGCCCGCCGGGGGAGCTGGGCAGGAGGACGCTGCCCAGGCCGAACACGGGGGGGGGGCCGGTCGGCGGCGCCGATGGCGCCGGCAATCGCGAGGGCGAGCTGCGCCAGCTCTTCGGCAGCACGGTCCAGGATCGCCCCGGCCACTGGGTCCCCCGCCTCCGCCCCGGCCACGACGGCCGGCGCCAAGGCGCCGATCGCCGCCTCTAGCGGTACGCCGCTGGCGGTGCGGTCCGCGCGTGCCAGTAGGCAGAGGTCCGCGGGATCGGTAAAGCCCGCGGCGCGGGCCAGGCCGCGTGCGAGGCCCGAGGGCGGTTCGCGGCCGTCCACACCACGCAGGACCGCACGCAACGCCTCGCATGCGATCCAGTAGGCGCTGCCCTCGTCACCGAAGGGAGCCCCCCACCCACCGGCGCGGGCCTCCCGTCCGTCGGACGAACGCCCGTACGCCACCGAGCCGGTGCCCGCCGTCACCGCGATACCAGGCTTGCCACCGGTGGCCCCTGCCCATGCGTTCACCGCGTCGTTGACCACGGCGGTTGGACCGCCCAGCCCCAGCCCGTCGACGGCGGGCCGGAAGGCGCGCTCATCCTGTGGACGGTCCAAGCCAGCCAGGCCGAAACACGCCCCGTCGACGTCTGCAGGACCAACCCCGGCGGAGGCCAGCGCGGCGTGCACTGCGTGCTCGATGCCGAGGCCGGCCGCCCCGCTGCCGACGGTGGCCTGGTTGCTCGTCCCAGACTCGCCACGGCCCAGGACGCTGCCGCTGGCATCGGCCACCAAGGCCCGCGTGTGGGTGCCTCCGCCATCGACGCCGAGAAGCACCGGGCGATGCAAGGGGCTCGACGCCGGACCCGGTCGCGCCATGGCGGCAAAGGCCTCCTTCGCAGTCGTTGCGGCACGGACACGCTCCTCCACTTCGGGACAAGAGCGGACGGTCCTCCGACCCGCCATGCCGGGACCACGGTGGCGTCATGCTGGCGGGGGGCCCGCGGCCGGAACGCTTGGCGAGCAGGGTGACGTCGGGCCCGCACGAGAGGTCGGCCGCAGATGGGTGCGCACCTGCCGCGCGTGGGTTCGGAGCCCCCGCCGCCCGCCTCCACCACCGCGGCCGGCGTGGCCGGTGACGTGCCCCGCGATTTCTGCGCCGTGCCGGCCGCCGTATCTGGCCCAAGCGGTTTGCCAAGAAGGACGCCATCCTGATGCCGGGGCAGGGTGACATCGTTCCGGGGGGGCCTTTGGCCGGAGCGAGGCCCTGCCGGGGTCCCGGCTGGCGCGGTGCGAAGGTAGCCCACGCGTGCGCCACCGGTAGGGCCGCGGGCGTTTCCCCTGGGCCGCGCCAAGGCGCCGTTCCGGCCCGCGTTTCGATTGTCGCTCAGGCTTTTCGCCACGGACCAGTCCTGCATGCCTTGACAAGACGGCGTCCTTCTCGTGGGGGGAGGTTGGCTTGGCGGAGCCCGGTGCGACCCCGCCAGTGCGGGCGGTGGTCATGCGAGCGGGAGGGGCGAGGAGCGCGCGGGACGATTCCCGGAATCGCCTTGCGCGGAGCCGCGCGCTGATACCGGCGTGGCCCTGCGTGCCATGGGAAGTGCTGTGCGCCGGCCCCGATTCGGTGACCTCTGCCCAGCAGGGCTTGGCGCGCAAGGGAAGGAGGGCATCTCCCCCCACCAGGTGGCCACCGGCGGCACACAAGCGGTCGCGTGCTATACTGCCGTCGCGAGGGGGCGCGCTCTGTCGTACGCCGAAAGCGGGCGGCGGATGGGGATCGCGCCGCGGGAATCCCGTGGCTCTGCGCGTGCCGGGATGCGCATAGGTTGCCACCGTCCGGCCCAACCGTCGGCGGTGGCTGCTAGCGCCCCCCGGAACAGCATGGACGGCGCAGGGGCGGGGGGGGGCGCCGGGGCCCCGCTGGCAAGGCAACGTACCAGGTGGTACCCAACCGCCCTGGTGCGGCAGTGAGGGAGATGACCCGGGATGGCGGCGGTCGATGTCCCCACGCGTGCAGCGCCGCGTCGGCGGCGCGGCCGGGTCGACGGGGCCGAGTCGCTATCGCGACAGTTGTCCGAGGCGCGGCGCCGCGGCGAGCCGCCGCAGGCGCTGCTTGAGCGGTACGAGGCTGCCCGCAGCGCCTTTGCCGAAATCAGCGGCGTCGTGCCGACGGGTCCGCACACGGCCGACGACGTGCAGCGCCTGCGTATCCTCGACACCGTGATCCTGGAACTCTTCGCCGTCGAACGCGAGATGTTCGTGATGTGCGGCAGCGAGACACCCGAGACGGTCCGCCAGGCCTACAATGAGTTTCTTGAACGGCTCAACCGTCCCGTACAGCCTCCGGCCGTGCCCGCTCCCCCGCCCGTCACGATCCTGGACCTCCTACGCGCAGGGGAGTCCGTCGTCCTGCGCTTGGAGATCGGGGAGCTGACCCCGTCCGGCCTGCTGGCCATGGGACAGTTGCTCAACTTCGAGCGTGGCGTGCACGTGGCGCGCATCGAGGGAGGCGGCGCGGCGTAGGCTCGGCCGGCTGCAGAAAGGGCATGCAGCAGCAGCGTGGCCGGCCGCCTTGCGCCGAGCGCTTCACCGGACTACGGCATCGCCCGTGCGCAGCTTGGGGAAAGTGGCGGGTGATTCGCCCCGAGCGTACCGCCTCACCGCATCCAGGATGGCGCCACCGCCTTGGTGTCTCCACCAAGGACGACCTGGGAGAGGCGGACCCCCAACGTATCGTCCGCAAGCACCACCACTTCGCCAAGGGCCACCACTCGACCGTTGATGGCCACGACTGCTGGCTCGCTGGGCATGCCCAGCGTCAAGACGGAGCCGGGTCGCAGGCCGGCCAGATCGGCGAGCGGGTAATGCCCCCCCCCCACGAACACCGACGCGTCCACCTCGACCCCGTCCAGTTCCGCGCCGACGACCGGCGCGGTGGAGACGCTCGACGGCGCTGCGGCCGACAACGACTCCGCGGAGGGCGCGGCATTCGCCACCCGTCCCCCGGCCGGTTTCAACCGATCGCGCAACTCCCTGAGGTGCACCCCACCCTCGAGCCCGAGCACCAGGGGAATGCTGTCCCCCGAAGTCACTCCACGGTATGGTAGGACCACCCCGTCCTGCGGGAACTCCGTCTGGCCTGGCAACACCTGCCGGTGCAGGGAGGTGGGCAGCAGGGCCTCCAACGCGTTGAGGAATCCCTCGACGGCCTCGTCCCCCGCCTCGCCCGGTTCGTCCCAAAAGAACCACACGCGCTGGTTCAGGGGATGTCCCAGACGCACGACCCGGAAGGGACGCAGGGGATTAAACCCGGGCGGCAGTGCCTCCGCGCGCACGACGGACAACACCGGCACGCGCCTCCGCCACGCGGTACTCAGCGCGGACGCCAGCGCGCTGGCGAGCACCTCCCCCGCCGCAGCCCAGCCCACACGCGGCAGGGCGTCCGCCACGTCCGGCGCTTCGTTCGCGGGCTGAGCGCCAACGGCATTGAGGAGCGCATCGATCTCCGCCTGGCTCAACTGCTTAGACACCGCTATCCCACCTGCCCGCTACCACAGGCGGCAGGACCCCGCGCCCTGCCGGTCGACGGCGCGCTTCGACGGCCACATGACCGCACCTGCCGGGCCGGAGGGGGCGGCGGGGGCCTTCGCCCAGACGGCGCCACGAGCGGGGGTGACTTCGGAGCGGTGCGCCGGTCCGCTCGCGCCTGCCACCTCTTGCCGCACACAGGTTTGGTGCCACGATGCGACCGCGGCGCCCGTGGGGTCACGGGGGCCACTGACGGCCGTACGCCACGAATTCGGCCTGCGCCCGCAATCGCCTGTGGCGCAAGCAACTCGCCCAGAACGACGCAACCATGGAGGGGGGGGGCCACGCGGTTAAACACGAAAGGGAGCGGGCATCTTACGCCGAATACGTCGCCAGGCGGTGACGCACCCGCCGGGATGCTGCCTCCCTCCGTGTATGTCTACTACGACCCGGTCGATAAGCCGAATTCTGTCGCGTGCGGTCATTTATCTTGGGCACCGGTCGCCCGGCGCCTCCAGCGACCAACCCGGGAGGTCAGCGGGCCGCTTCATGCCTCCCCTATTTGGTCTTGCAGCGGGTGGGGTTTACCTGGCCGGCCGGTTACCAAGCCGCCGGTGCGCTCTTGCCGCCCCGTTTCACCCTTACCGTGCCCACCGACGCCCGGCAAGGCCGAGCCCCGACGCTCACCGCCCCTCTGCGGGGCAGCCCGGCGGTTTGCTTTCTGTTGCACTAGCCCTGGGGTCGCCCCCGCCGGGCGCTACCCGGCACCCTGCCCTGCGCTGTTCGGACTTTCCTCGAACGCCTCGTTGCCGTATGGCGTCCGCGACCGCTTGACCGGGTCGTCTCGCACCGCATGAGGATAGTACACGGCGGCGGCGGGCGCAATGGTAAGGGCCGGAGCCCCCCGGGACGCTTCCCAGTCGCCCCCGGCGCGCCGTAGGTCGTCAGAGCGGTCGCCCCCGCGCCGTGCACGGACCACCGCCGAGCCTATCCGGCCTTGCGCATCGGGCCCCCCCGGTACCCGCCGCGCATCAGGGGGCGGCTGGCCCGGCGCGCAGCATGAGGACCAAGGCGCCGGCGTCCAGGGCAGTGACGAGGTCGCCACCGGCCAGCGCGCAGCATTGCCACGCGGCCAGTTGCGCCGCCCCTGCGCGGACGCCGCCCTGGAGCACCGCCAACCAGGCCAGGCCGGCCCGCCGCTCCCCCGGTCCCAGACGCGCCACCGCAAGTCCACCGCCGACGGGGGCATCCTCCCCCGGCGCGAGCCGGGCGGCCACATCCGATACGTCCAGCACCACCGATGGCGCCTCCACCGGGATGCCAGCCCCGAGGCCCGTCCCTACGCCGACCGGTCCGGCGCCCTGCGCCCATCGGGACTCGCGCTCGGCGGTTGCACCTCCCGCCACGCGCGCCTGAGGCTCGGGGCCGGCCGCAAGGCCCTCTGCCCTTCCCTTCGGGGGTGGCGCAGGCTCGGAACGCCTGCCGTCCAAGGGTTCCTCCAGCAGAGGCGCAGCGGCCGCGGGTGCCGGTATCCGGGCGCGCCGGCCCTCGACCGCCTGAGGGGCGGAAGTCCCCCCCGGGTCGCGTTCGGGCCGGTCTCGGCCCTTGTGCCGGGTGGCGCCATCGATGGCCGCGTTGGCCAGGGCATCGGCGCGGGCGTTCCCCCCGCGCAGCGTGTGCCGGATGCTGAAGCCAGCGGGGAACCGGCCCTGCAACTCGTGCACCTGGCGGAGCAGCGGGGCCAGTTGGGGGCTGCGGACCTGATAGCGGCCCTGCACCTGACGCACCATCAGTTCGCTGTCGCTGACGACCTCCACGGCGCTGGCGCCGCGTTGCAGGGCACGCCGCAACCCCTCGATCAGCGCCCGGTACTCCGCGACGTTATTGGTGGCAACCCCCAGGTACTCGCCCCACTCCTCCACCGGCGCGTCGCCGTCCAGGGGCTCAAGGACCATGCCGGCGCCAGCCGGGCCGGGGTTACCCCTGCTGGCGCCGTCGGTGCGCAGGCGCAGCCTCATGCCCCCCCCTCCGGATTGACCACGTCACGGGGAGCCGCCTCGCCCCCGCGCGTGGTGGCCCCCTCCCTCCCTGCATCGACGAGCAGCCGCGCGCAGTGTTCACATGCGACAAGCTGGTCGCCCTGACGCACCCACTCCAGCAGGCGCGGCGGGAGCGCCATGCCGCAGGCGCCGCACGCGCCCTCGCGGACTGCCGCGACCGCCACGCCGCCGGCCCGGGCGCGGACGCGGTCGTATTCCCGCAGGACCAGGGGGGCGATGGCGCGCTGCACCGGCTCCCGTCTCGTCGCGAGCACGGGCAGCAGTTCGTCGATCCGCGCCACACGCTGCCGGACCGCCTGCACCCGCGAGTGCAGGGCGCCCGTGGCGGCGCCGGACTGCTGCCGCGCATCGGCCAGTTGCTTGCGCAGCGCGTCGGTGCGCTCCATCGCCTCCAGAATGCTCGTCTCCAGGTCGCCGATGCGTGCGTCCGCGCCCGCGATATTCTTCTGCAGGCCCTCCACGTCGCGCGGGCTCTTAACCGCTCCGCCATACAGTCGCTGCGTGTTGCGCTCCCGTTCCGCCTCCAAGGTCTGGCGTTCCAGTTCCTGCAGGCGCTGGTGGCGCGCCGTCTCTGCCAGGTCGGCCTCGATGGCCTTGATCCGGGCCGCCCAGGAACGGGCCTGCCGTTCCAGCGCGGCCCCCTCCGCATCCGCGAGCAGCGCGCGCCGTTCGTCCCGCAAGGCATCGCCCTGGCGATCCAGTTCTTGCAGCGTCAACGCTTTGCGTAGTTCACCAGCCCAGTCGATGTCGCTCACTCCTCTGCCACCCGGCCCGCGCACCTTGGCCCGCATCGACGGCATCGTCCTTCGCAGCCATCAACGCCGCGTAACTGGCCTTCCGCCGCGGCCCGCGTAGCGGTGCGCTGAGCGCATCTATTCGCCGCTGTCCCCCCGCCGCACAGGGCCCCTACCACGCCCGGTACCCGTCCAACTTGCCCACCACCCGTTGTGTGGCCGCCCACGACCGGTCAAGGACCGCCAGCCGGTCCGGGGTCGGCCGCCCCGCCGTGCGCGTTCTCGCGCTGCCGCGTGCCCCGGGCGGACGGGGGAACCCGCCAGAGGTCCGCGCGCGGCGGCTCCATCAACACCTCCAGAGGGAAGCCGCCCGCCGCGGCGGCCCGCCGGACCAGTTCCGCCAGCAGGGGTACGGCGGGGGCCTCCGTCGCCTGATGCCCCGGATCGACCAGGGCTAGGCCGGACGCCTCGGCATCCCGCGCCTCGTGGTAGCGAACGTCCGCCGTGACGAGGACATCCGCCTCCGCAGCCAGCGCCTCGGCGGCGAGGTCCGCTCCGGAGCCGCCGCACACCGCCACGCGGCGAACGAGCCGTTCGGGTGCGCCCACGAAACGCACAGCGGGCGCGCGCAACCGCTTCGCCACCCCGGTGGCGAAGCGGTCGAGGCGCGTGGGCCGCGCCGGCACGCCCACGAGCCCGAGGCAGCGGGCCGGTCCCGGGTTCTCCAGGCGGAGCAGGTCGTAGGCCACTTCTTCGTAAGGGTGTGCGGACCGCATGGCGGCCAGGACGGCGTCCCTTGCCCCCTCGGGGACCAGCACTTCCAGCCGCCATTCATCCTGGCGGTGCCAATCGCCCACCCGGCCGGCGAAGGGCTGGGCGCCGGGTAGCGGCCGGAAACGCCCCTCGCCGCGAACGGCAAAGCTGCAGTCGCTGTAACGGCCAGCGTGTCCGGCCCCCGCGCGGCCCAGGGCCTCGCGCAGGGGGTCCTCGTGCCCCGCCGGCACATACACCACCAGTTTGTAGAGGGGGTCGCGCCCCACGACGCGCAGCGGTTTGGTCTCTCGCAGGCCGAGAGCAGAGGACAGCGCGCGGTTCACCCCATCGGGGTGTACGTCGAAGTTGGTGTGTGCCGCATAGATGGCGATGCCGCGGCGAGCCGCGTCCCACACCGCGACGGCGGCGGGATCGCTGGCGGTAAGGCGGCGCAGCGGGCGGAAGGGAGCGGGGTGATGCGCCACCAGCACCTCTGCGCCGGCATCCGCCGCCAGGCACACAGCGCGCGCGTCCGCGTCGAGGGCGCAGAAACAGCGCCGCACCTCACTCGCCGGGTCGCCGACGAGCAGCCCGACGTTGTCCCACGACGCGGCCCACGCCGGTGGGCAAAGGATATCGAGCCAGCGCGCCAAGTCGCCGACGCGCATCACGGCTTCCACCCCGTGGAGCCGCGCTCCACGGGGGACGCACTTTCGCCGGCCAGCCCGCCGTTCCTGGAGCTCACGCGCCGAGCACAAGGGCCATGGCGGTCAGGTTCACCGCCGCGTGCGCGGCGGTGCTCACCCAGAGCGTCCGGTACCGCTCGTAGAGCAGGCAGAGGCCAGCACCGATGCAGGCCATGGGCAGGGCCAGCGGCAGCGTCTGCAGCAAGGCCCCGGCGGACGCGGGGTCGACGTGGGCCAACCCGAAGAGCGCACCGGCGAGCACCACCGCCGGCCACCTGCCCAGGCGATGGCGCAGCCAGCCGAATAGCAGGCCGCGAAAGAACAACTCCTCACCGGCGGGGGCGACGATACCCACGGAGACCACCAGCAGCACGCGCGCCGTCACGGTGGGAAAGGCATGCGGGTAGAGGGCCAGGGGGTTGTTACCGGCGATCGGCCCCGTGAAGGCCTGCTCCCCCACGGCGATGAGGTCGCCGGCCAGCCGCAGCAGCAGGCCGGCCCCGACGCCCGCCAGCATCGCCGCGGCGCCGGGCCAACGCGCGAGGGGCGTCGCGGGTGCGGAGAGGCGGCCGAGACGCACCCCCAGCAGGCCGGCCGCCAGTAGGACGGCCGGCGAGAGGAGGTACGTCAGGCGCACCGCCAGCAGGGAACGCGCGGCAGCCACCGATGGCTGATGCGGGGCGGTGGCCAGTGCGACGAGCACCATGGCACCGACCTGAGCCCCCGCGTAAACCATCAGCAGGCCCCACCCACTGACAGGCGCCGACGGCGGCTCGCGACCCGACGCGCGCGGATCATCCGCCACCTCAGCGCCGCTCCGCACGGACGGCGAGCAAATCGCTGTACGCCATGGCACGCGTGTGCTCGGTATGCGTCCAGTGCCGTGGGCGCGGTCCGAAGACGCCCACCCAAGTCAGGGGAATCCAACTGTTGAGGAAGACCGGATAGAAGGGGAGGAAGATCAAGGTGCGCAGCGGCGCCCGATCCATGAGCACGGCGGCCGCCGGCAGCGCGTACTCGATCGTGGCGAGGGCCCCCCAAAACCACATGGTACTCAACCGCTGGAGCACGGGATCGCGCATAAACTGGCCGGGGAGCAGGTAGCCGATGGCCATAAGCGTCGTGCCAAGCAGCAGGTAGATCGGCTGAAAGACCTGGAACGATGCCTCCAGGTGCAACGGGCTGAGCTGGCTCACGCCGCGCCACCACATCGGCAGGAGGTACTCGCGCGCCACGGAGGCTTGCCCCTGCACCCAGCGCCGCCGCTGCCTCCACGAGGCCGAAAAGGTTTGGACCTTTTCATCGTAGCAAATAGCGTTGTGGGCCCAGACGGTCTTGACCCCGGCCCTCAACGCCTTCATGGTAAATTCCAGGTCCTCCGTAAAGGATGTAACCCCCCAGCCGATCTCGTGCAGGAGGTCCGCGGCGATGCACATCCCGGTGCCCCCCAGCACCGAAGAGAAGCCGAGGTTGTGCTTGGCCAGGAACCAGAAGCGGTTGCTCACCCACACCGACATGGCGAACGTGCCGGTCACCCACGTGTCTGTGGGATTCTTCACGTCCATACGCCCCTGAATGATCCGGTCGCCGCGGGTGATGTGGGCGTTCATCACATTGAGAAAATCCGGATGAACCAAATTGTCGGCGTCGAAAATGACGTAGGCGTCGTATCCGCCCTCAGCGGCCCGAATGACGCGGAAGGCGTAGTCGAGGGCATAGCCCTTGCCCCGGTCCTGGCGGTTGGTGCGACTGACAACCCGTGCCCCAGCGGCCTGGGCCGCGTCGGCCGTTCCATCGTCACAGTTGTCGGCAATGACCCACACGTCGAAAAGTTCCGGCGGGTAGTCGAGCGCCTGACAGGATTCGATCAGGTTAGCGACCACCCGCTCTTCGTTATGCGCGGGAATGACGATGGCGAAGCGGCTGCGCGGCGCGATCCGGGTCCGGAGCTGCTTCGTCCACAGGCCGGCCAGCGGGATGAGAATCGTGTAGATCGAATAGAGGACGAAAACCCACTCGAGCACATCGATCAACCCGAGCACCGGCCACGGCAGGGGAGGGTAGATCCGGGGCGGTCCCGGGATCATGGCAACCCAATCCGCCCCCAGAACGGGAGCCAGAAACGAAGAGTGCATGCGTTCCCCCACGCCCATCCGTCCGGCCGGGTGGGCAGCGGCGCCCGTCCCGGCCAAATCCACCGCATTCTAGCACGGGCGCGGCCGAGGGACCCCGGCGCGGGCCGGGCGCCTGCGGCGGCGGATCTTTCGCCGAGGCGGCGCCGTGACCGCTTCCCCTAGCGCGACACAGCCATGGGGAGTCGCCCGGCGGAGACGCAGCGGGGCGCGCGGCGGCCCGTGGGACCGTCCCCGCGCCCCGCGCGCACGGGTACGCGGCTCCGGCCTCAGTTTCCCGCGGAGCGGCCTCTTCGTTCCCCGGGCCGCACATCCCCTGGCGGCACGCTCCAGCCTGCGGAGACCCTGGGGAGGGCCCCTGTGGCGGGTTCACGCCCCGTAGCGCAGCGTCCGCGGAGCGATCCCTCCCTCGCGGATCGCGGCTCTGCGGGCGTGGCGGGCAGCCCGCGCGCGCGGTCGGAGGAGTCGGGGCACACGCCGCCACTCAGTCCACCGCCTGCAGGAAGAAGCAATTCAGATAGCGCGTTTCGTCGGCCCCGAGCAGTCCGGGGTGATCCGGGGAGGCACCGCAGCGCGCGACCACGCGCATGCGGCGCCGAGCGTCGGCCGCCGCATCGCGCAGCATCCCCTCGAACATCCCCTCGCTGACCGCCTGCGAACACGAACTGGTGCAGAGCAGGCCACCGGGGGCGAGCAGGCGCATGGCCCGCAGGTTGATTTCTTTGTAGCCCCGGTAGGCGCCCTCCAACTGCGCGCGGCCGCGCGCGAACGCCGGGGGGTCCAGGACCACGGCTTCAAACCGCCGGTGCTCGCGCTCTAGCTCGTGCAGCAGGTCGAAGGCGTTGGCGCGCTCGGCCGTCCAGCCCGTCAAGCCGTTGAGGGACGCTTGCCGGCCGACCGCGTCGACCGCGGGCGCCTGGGAATCGACGAACAGCGCGCTCGTGGCACCCGCCGCCAGCGCATGGAGGCCGAAGCCACCGGTGTGGCAGAAGGCATCGAGCACGCGGACCTCAGGGGGCGCGGCCGTGGCGCGCCCGGCGAGGAGCAGGCGCCGCACCAACTCTCCGAACAGGATCCGATTCTCTCGCTGATCCAGAAAGTGGCCCGTCTTCTGACCCGCGCGCAGGTTGACCTCCAGTTTCAGGCCACCCTCGCGCACCACCACCGCGTCCGGCGGCTTCCCGCGCAGGGCGCCGACGCGTTCGGGCAGACCCTCCAGGCGCCGTACGGGGGAGTCGTCGCGGGCAAACACGTCGCCGATCCCAGTCAGCGCCACGAGCTGCTCGCAGACCGCGTCCAGCCGCCGCTCGATACCCACGGTCAGGACCTGCAGCACCAGCACATGGTCGAACCGGTCGACCACCAGGCCCGGGAGGCCGTCGGCCTCGGCGAAGACCAGCCTGCAGGCGCCGCCATCCTCCCAGCAGACCGGGTCGAGCAGGCGCCGCCTGTACGCAACGGCCGCGGCAAGGCGGCGGCCTAGGAAGCCCTCATCGACCTGCTCGTTCGGGTCGGTCGTGAGGAGCCGCGCCGCCAGCAGAGACGTTTCGTGGTAGAACGCCCATGCGACGAACCCACCGCGCGCGTCCTCTATGGCGACGACGTCGCCGGACGCCGGTGTCCCTTCGACCCGCTCCAGTTCGCCCCTGTATACCCAGGGACGCCCCGCGCGCAGGGGGACGTGCTTGCCCGGACGCAAGCGCACCACCGCACGCCCCGCGACGGCCACCCTGCCACCATCCTCCCTGGCCCCCAGCGCCGGGCTCCGGGGGCCCAGAGGTTCGCGGCTGACCGCCACCGCCCTGCCGGCCGGGAGGAACGCGCAGGGTGGCAGCATGCCGGCGGGCGGTCTTCGGCCGCAGGGCTTGCGTGCGGGTACCGGGCTCAGCGGAGCGCGAGGGCGGCCCGCGCGGGCGCCACCAGGGTGCCCGTTAACGGGTCACGGCCAACCGCGCTCCGACCCGATGCCCGAGGGGCGCTGCGGACACCGTGGAGTCGGCCGCTGCCCGCCACGGCCCGTTGCGCCAGGTGTGACGGAGAACGCCACGACCGAGCGACCCAACGTGCCGGGGGGGCGCTCGCCCAAGAGCGGGGCCCATGCGCCCGTACCCGCACAGGTCACCCGAACGACCCGTGCCCGAAGAGCCAGGGACCACCCGGGCGCCAGGCGCTTGGACCCAGTGGGAATCGACGTGCCCGCCCAGTCGTACGCCAGCGCGCCGGGAGTGGAATCGCGGGGGTCCACAACCGCCTTTCGCACGGGTGAGGCGAGGAGGATGCCGCTGCCCTGGAACGACGCAAGGCGATAGGCGGGCCAGCGGGGATCGGTGCGTCCGGCCTGGGAAATCCGTCCGCACCGGTCCCTCTCTGCGCCAGACGGGGTTGGTCTCAGTGCGGCTTGCCGGCCGCCCCCCGCGCCGCATGCTCTTGGTCCATGAACTTGACGAGCATGTTCACAAGGGCGTTCTTCTCGTGGTCGTCGGCGACCTCCCACATCTCCTTGAGGAGCCGCTGCTCCGGGTTGGACGGATCGACTTCCTCGGCCAACCACTCGGAGAAGTCCCTGGCGGCGTTCAGGATCGTCCCGCGCGAGGCCCCGACGCGGTGCGCCATGTCCAGCTTGTGCGACAGGCTGTCCTTGAAGCGCTCGAACGAGTCCGTAAACGGCATACTGCGCCCTCCTCCGACGTGCGGATCGACGGTAGGATGCCCGGCGGCGCCGTGGGCTACGCGCTCCGGCCGCTCCTCCAGCGCTTGGTGGTGGACCGCATGCGGCCGGCGGCGCGCCCCCGGGGCACGCAAAGGGGCCACCGCCGCACCGAGGACGCCTCCCTGCTCGGATAGGGCGCCTGCCGCCCGCCAAGGCTGCACCGGAGTGGCACGGGAGGGGTGGCGGGCTCGTGGAAACCACTATCCGTCACGAGGAGCGACACTTCCGGGCATCGGCCACCGTACGCGATGTCGTCATCGGCATGTCCGACGGCTTGACCGTACCCTTCGCCCTGGCCGCGGGCATCTCGGGCGCCGTGGGTACGGTGCACGTCGTGGTCATCGCCGGCCTGGCGGAGATTGCCGCCGGTTCCATTGCCATGGGCCTTGGCGGCTACTTGGCCGCACGTACCGACGCCGAACACTACATCATCGAGCGGGAGCGGGAGCAGGAGGAGATCGACGACCACCCTGATGAGGAGGCGGAGGAGGTGGTGGACATCCTGCGGGGCTATGGGGTAGACCCGCAGGTGGCGAGTGGCGTGGCCGACCACCTACGGAGGAACCCGCGGGCGTGGCTCGACTTCCTCATGCGCTTCGAGCTGGGCATGACGGAACCGGAACCGGGCCGTGCGCGCGCCAGCGCAGGGACCATCGCGGCGTCCTACGTGGCCGGAGGCCTGGTGCCCCTCTCACCCTACATCTTTATTTCGCGCATCGGCCCCGCGCTGGCGCTGTCGGTTGCCGTCACCCTGCTGGCCCTCTTCGCCTTCGGCTACGTCAAGGGCCTGGTCAGCGGCACCCGCGCCCTGCGCGGAGCCATCCAGACCATGGTCACCGGCGGCCTGGCCGCGAGCGCGGCGTTCCTGCTCGCACGGCTCATCGGCCGGTAGAAGCGAGGTCTGGGGGCGGGACGAACGCGATCAGGACCGACGGCGCAGATCGATCAGCGGCGGTGGCAGGCGAACTGACGGCAGACGGTGGGTGCAGGGACCGGTTGGTCCGCGTTGACCTTTGGAAGGATACGGCCCTGGTCAGAGCAGACGTCGCCGGGGGGCGGTGGGCCGATCCGTGCCTCGCCCGCCCGCTGGCGAGGTCCCTCGGAGGCGGACGACATCGCCGGGGGTACCGCCCCGGCGCCGGATAGCCGCCGGAGGCGCCACGCGGCCATGCGGCTGCCGCCCTGGCTCGGCCTTGCCTCTTCACCCTCTTCACGAACTGGGTTGCGGCACGTGTGGCGTCGAGGTATACTGCTGGTAGTCGCTCGCGGGTGCGTAGCTCAGTGGTTAGAGCGCTCGGTTCACATCCGAGAGGTCGCTGGTTCGATCCCAGCCGCGCCCACCATCCAAGGCGTTGGACTGCAAGGCTTGCAGCAAGCCCCCGGTCAGCCGGCCGGGGGCTTCCCCGTGTTTTGCAAACCGTTTGCTAACGTTCGGGGGGCGAAGCATTTCGGCGCCGCTCCCGCTCGATGGCCTCCAGCATGTGCTCGGTCGCCTGCCGCTGGTCGCCGGGCAGGGCATGGCCGTAGAGGTTCAGCGTCGTACTGGGTCGGGCGTGCCCCAGGCGGTGCTGCGCCGCGACCACCCGGCCGTCATGCCGCATCAGCAGGGTGCCGGCGGTGTGCCGCAGGTCGTGGACGCGTACGTCCGGCAGTCCCGCCTTCTTGAGCGCGGAGTCCAGGAAGCGCTGCACGTTCCGGTGCGTGCGAAGCGGGAGACGGGGTGGGTCGTGCAGAGGACAGAGACCGGCAGCATGCGGGCGGTGCGGTCGCGCGCGGCGCCCCGGCGCAATTCGGCGCGCCAGCCGACCGCGGCCTCGTGGGCGGACGGCGGGTCGCGATGGACGAGGAGCACCAGTTCGTCCTGGCCGCCAGCGCCGGCATCGGCCCAGAGCGACGGACGTGGGGCGCGCCGCAGGGGTACCCATTCGGCTCGCCCGCGCGCGGCCTCGCGGAGAGCATCGCGCCGCCTCCAGATGCCGGCGAACATCCAGTTGGCGTAGTACACTCGGACCGGGGGCTGCGGGTTGCCGATGGGCATAGTGCTCCCGCCTTCCGCAACCGGGCTCGGTGGAACCCACTCCGCCCACGGTGGCCGGCGACGGGAGTCGCGGGCCAGACGGCCGGGCGCTCCCCGGCTGTGCCGGGTCCGGTCCGAGGGACCGGTGCGCCGTCTGGGAACAGACGGCAACACTTGCGCGGACCGTCAATTGGGTACGGCGAAGCGTGTTGCTGCGGTCCGTACGGCCCGGTTGGGGTGGGTCGTGAGCGACGAGAACAAACGCGAGGCGGGGCGCCCGCGCGATCCCGCGCAGGTCGAGGTCGGCCGGCGGCTGCAGGCCGCGCGCCGCGCGGTAGGCATGTCGCAACCGGAGGCCTGCGCCCAACTCGGGGTGGACCAGACGGTGTTGAGCCGTTGGGAGAACGGGGTGTGGTTCCCGCGGGCCGTCTTCCTGCACAAGCTCGCCGACCTGTACGGCGTCTCGGTGGACAGCCTGCTCGGCCGGGAGGCCTCCAGCGCTGACCAGGACTGGCCGGAAGACGCACAGTTCCTGCGCCGCGCCGGGAAGGAACTGACCCCCGAGGCCAAGGCCGCGATGATCCGCGCGATGGAGGCGTTCATGGACATGAACCGCCAGCGGCGCAGCAAACCGGAGAGGCCGGAGCCATGAGCCTCGCCGCGGAGGGCTGGAGCGAGGCGGCGGTTCGAGCCGCACGGGGTGTGCGGTCGCGGCTCGCGTTACCGTTGAGCGACCGACGCCGGTGGTGCAACGGGTGCTCCCCAGTCTCGGCGCCCGCGTCTTCTGGACGGACCTGGCCACCGAGGATGGCTTCACGCACCGGGACCCGGGGAGCGGCACCATCGGCGTTTGGCTCAATCTGCGCCTGCGGAGCCAACCCGCGCGGCTCCGCTTCACGGCCGCGCATGAGGCCGGGCATATCGCGATGGGGCATCTGACCACAGCCGAGACGGACGCTTCGCCAGAGGCCGCGCAGGGACGCGAGCGGGATGCGAATGTGTTCGCGACCGAGTTGCTGATGCCGGCGGAGGCGTTTCGCGGTGTCGCGGCGCCGGTGGACCGGCGGGTGATGGGGGACTTGGTGCGGCGGCTGGGGGTGTCCTGGGATGCGCTGATGAACCGGCTGGACCAGTTGGGCGTGCAGGAGAAGGACCAGTCGTTGGCGGTACTGCGGGGGAGGATGGGTGCGGGCTCTGGGCCACAATAGGGCGCCACGGTTGTGCACCGACCCGTGTAGCAATCACTCCGCTGCCGGCCGGACGAGGGGGGTGGAACCGATCACGTGCACCAGCAGCCACGGCGTGGTGTCGCGGCAGAGAACCGTGACACCGGTCGTCCCCCGTAGCAGTGAGAGGTGGAAGGTCTGCCGCAGTTGGGCCTCGTCACCCGGCGGGATGAGGTAAATGTCAACGAGCGGCGCCGTGGTGGCGAGAGCGTCTGTCCGTAGCACAAGGGAACGCCGCCCAGGTTGGAGGTTGTGGCGCTCCCGATAGGCGGACAGGTCCAGGACAGCCCCGGTGACAAACTGCTCAAGCGACCGAAGGGGGAGCGGCTGGGCGAGACGTTCCGCATCCACGAGGCCTTCCCGATTATTGTGGGAGACGCCACTGGCGTGGTAGGTCCAGTGATCTTCCATGGCCGGTTCGCGACGGACAAACACCACCTGGTGTTCCCGTGCGTCAGGCGGCGGATCGGCACGCAGCGTCGCCACGTGCCAGTACGCCTGCCCATCCGTCACCGCGATGGTCAGGTCGTCAGCGGGCAGGCTGGTACACCTCGCCCGGCTGGACCGGTTCCCACGCCAGGAGCTTCTGCGCACGTGCAATAACGTCGGGCGACACGCTGGGCCGACCCGACGGATCCGGCTGGACGAGGAGCACAGAGGGGACGGGCTCCAGCGACTCCTTGTCCGCGACGGCATCTTCCACCCGTGCCAGGGCCAGCACCATGGCAGCCGTGTTCCTGTCAAGCCCTTGAGCTTCCGCCAGTTGCTGCACGTCAATCGGGGGCACGTGTACGACCACATCTCGCTGCGGGGCATCGCCAACCCGGACGCGCAGGACAACCTCTGCGGCGACATCGGTCACGTGCCGCTTCTGCAGAGCCCACCACTCGTCACCGAGAAACAGTGTGACGGAGCGGAGTTGCACCGTCTTGGCCGGCATCGGTCGGCCCCCTTCCGCCGCATGCAACAGTATAGCACGCCGTCTCTCCCTGCCCCGACCGGCACGGACACGGGTGGGCGACTGGCCATCGCCAGCGAGCCATGGACGGGGCCGGGGGCAGCTGGTGTGCCAGGTTGCTGGTAATCTGCCCCAGGACACGGCATCCATGTGGATCGAGAGATCTCGGGAGGCCTCGGGGAGGAAATCGGAGCCAGTCGGCGTAACTAGCTCTTGCCGGCAAAGTTGCCGGCAAGAGCTAGGGGGCGCCGTGAAGACTTGATGGGCCGCGACTCGGCGTCTTGGACCAGCCTTGATGCGACGCCTGGCGCCACAAGCGCGGGCCTGCGCTTCGGCGACCAGGGTACGCAGAGCAGCCGGACCATCATGCTGACGGGGCTGACCGACCTGCTTGCTGCTATGCCCGCCTCCGCATCGCGCGCGGACTACGCTTCCGCCATCGTCCAGGACAACGCCGTCGGCAAGAGCACGGTTTCCAACCGCCGGCTCACGTACCGACGCCTGCATGAGCTTTACGGCCTCGATCCGGCTATAGTGGACCCCTAAAACTGGACAGGCGAAGGGGGGTCGGCTAAGCAATCGGGAACGGGATGAGGAAGCACTATGACGCGCGGTTCAAGGCAGAGGCGGTGCTTGAGGTGCTGCGTGGGGAGAAGACCCTGGCGGAGGTCGCCTCGGAGCGCCAAGTGCATGTGACCATGCTGCACCGGTGGCGGCAGTTGGCCGTCGAGGGGATGCCGAAGGTGTTTGCCCACGCAGACCAAGGCGGTTTGGAGCGCGCGGAGTACGAGAAGAAGATTCACGAGTTGTACGCGGAGATCGGCCGCTTGAGCACAGAGCTCGAGTTGCTGAAAAAAAAAGGCATCCGATCTGAGTCGAGATGAGCGACTGGCGTTGCTGGACCGTGGCGGCGAAGGGCCTCTGTCGTTGGCCGCCCAGGCGCGCGCTCTGGGGCTGAACCGGTCCGGGCTCTATTACAAGGCCGTTGCGCCAGCGACAGAAGAAGCGTTGCGGCTCCAGCGGCGAATCGACGAGATCTATACGCGCTGGCCTTTTTACGGATCGCGGCGGATTACGGCGCAGTTGCGGCGGGATGGGTGGACCATCGAGCGGAAAACCGTGCAGAAGCACATGCGGGAGATGGGGATTGCCGGCATCTGCCCAGGACCGAATCTGAGCCAGCGACGTCGGGAGCATCAAGTGTACCCGTATCTGCTGCGGGGCATGGAGATCAGGATGCCGGACCAGGTGTGGGGAATCGATCTGACCTATATTCGCTTGCGGCGCAGCTGGATGTATCTCGTCGCCCTGCTGGACTGGTACAGTCGTTATGTTGTCGAGTGGGATCTGGTCGACACCATGGACGGAGGGGTTGTTCTGGAACCGGTGCGCCGTGCGCTCAGCAGGTGCCAGCCGGAGATTCTGAACAGTGATCAAGGGAGTCAATTCACGGCAACGGAATACGTGGAGTTGGTCCGCGGTGCGGGCGGGCGCATCAGCATGGACGGGCGCGGGCGGGCGCTGGACAACGTCTTCACGGAACGGCTCTGGCGCACCATCAAGTACGAGGAGGTGTACCTGCACGAATACGACTCGCCCCGGGAGGCACGGCAGCGGCTGGCCGGCTACTTGAGGTTTTACAACGAGGAGCGGCTGCACGCCGCGCCGGGCTACAGGACCCCTGCGGAGGTGTACGGCGAGAGGGGGGCACAGGGGCAGGGGTAAGGCCACCAAAGGCGCTGGAGAGGCCCTGGCGCGCCCGAGGCGGACGCGGTGGGCCCCCGGAGGCCCTGGAGGGGGTGGGGAGCCGCTGGAGGGCTGTGGCGGGGCTTTTGGCGCGCAGGGGCGGGCTTCTTGAGAGCGGCAGGCTGGCCTTGGGCCGGACGGCCGATGCGACCACATGTTCGCGTCGCCGCCCCCCCTCGGGGGGGCGGAGTCCAGGGCAAAGAGAAGGCAGAAGTGAACAAAGCGTCACCCGGAGGGGAAGGGAGGGAAGATTGCTTAGGAACCCCCCACTGCCTGTCTTGACCCAGGGGTCCACCGCAGGGTCTTGCGGCGGCTGTGGGATGTGGACGTGCCCAGCAGGCCGCTTCTAGCCTTGCTGTGCGCCCTGGGGCGGGATCCGTTGCTGCGCCTCACCGCGCCAACCGTTCTCGCATCGCGGCCTGGAGAGGAACTCGTCCGCTCCACGCTCCTGGCCACCCTGGGAGAAGGCGTGAGAGAGCGCTTTAGCCGGTTTTCCGCAGTTGCCGGGGCAACGGGAGCATGTTTGCGGGGGGGGGGGGGACCGGGGGACAGCGCCGGGGGAGCGGGCTCGTGGAGGCCCGGATGAGATACGTGGAGCATGGTCGAGCTTGGAGGCGGATTCTGGAGGGACCAGCGCGTTGGGCGCCTTTGACGGGGCTGGACACTGCTCAGGCGCCGTCATAGGGTCTATCCATGAGTACCAGCTTCGAAGCCAGCCGCGCGCAGGCGACCCTGCGCTATTGTGGGCGCGACTTCAGCCCGGGCGAACTGGACATCATCCGGCGCATCGCCGACGACCCTCACCAGCCCACCCGCGCCGAGATCGCGCGCGCGGTCTGCGACGCGTTGCACTGGTTGCAGCCCGACAGCCGGCCCAAGGTCATGTCCTGCTGTCCTGCAAGGTTGCGCTGCAGCGGATGGGGTCGCACGGGGTCATCTGGCTTCCCCTCCCCACGCGCGAGAAGCCGGGGCCCCGGCTTCTCCGAGGCCTCAGCCCCCGCTGCCCCGATCACCGGCACCCTGGCCGATCTCGGCCCGGTCCGGGTGGACCCGGTGGGCCATCACGCTGCCCGGCGCCCAGGTGCGCTACCTGGCCTATGCCGGCGATCGCCCGCTGCGGCCCTCGGCTTCGGGGCCGCCGCCTGGAGCGTGGCCCCGCGCGACCGCCACATCGGCTGGACCCGCGCCGAGCGTGAGGCCCATCTGCCGTCGGCTGCACACTGCACCCCCTGATGACGATTGTCGAATCACGTCGCGGTGGGGCGAATGGCCCGAGGCCGGAGCATGCGTTCCAGCCCATGCCGGTCGCCCCTCCCGAGAGAGCCCGTAAGCCGTATGGCGGGGGTCAGGGCCCAGACAGCGAGGGCCCGCGAAACGGG
>JAJZZC010000061.1:8924-23010 GCA_021797775.1 Bacillota bacterium | reverse complement strand
CGCGCACGGCGGCCACGCCCCCCGCGTCGACCGGGGCAGCCGCCGCGCGCCCAGGGGCCGCGGCCAGCCGCACCCACCCGGCTGCCGGCCGTCCGGCGCCGTCCTCCACCCCGCCCCTGCTCCACCTGCCGCCGTCCTGGGGGCCATCCGGCTACCGCAACGAGGTCGTCGTGCTGATGTACCACGCCTTCCGCCTGCACCCGACCCCCGGCGACGACATTACCCCGGCCGACTTCGCGGCCCAACTCGCCCTCTTCCGTCAGGACGGGTACCACGTCATCACACTCGCGCGCTTTGAGGCCTTCGTCTCCGGGCGGGCCAGCGTACCGCCGAACGCACTGCTGCTCACCTTCGATAACGGCTACGCCAGCATGTACCATTACGCGTATCCCCTGCTGCTGCGTTACCATTACCCGGCCACGCTCTTCCCCATCGCCCGCTGGCTGGTGCATCCCCAGACGGCACCCCCCGGGATCCACCCCCTGACCCTGCCCGACGCGCGCGCCATGGTCGCCTCGGGACTGGTCAGCATCGGTACCCAGGGGTGGAACGTGCACCGCGGGATCGCCAGCGGTCCAAACAGCAGCGAGGCCGCGGACATTGGCCGGGCGTACAACGCGGCCACCGGTGGCCGCGAGTCTCTGAACGCCTATGACCAGCGGGTCGCGGCGGACCTCTCGCACGCGCAGCGCGCGCTGACCCCGCTGGCCCGCGCCCCACTGCAAGCCTTCGCCTATCCCTTCGGCGACTATCGCCCGCGCCTCATCCGCCTGCTGCACGCGGCCGGCTTCCACTACCTCTTCGCCGCCACCCTCGGCTGGGCCAACCTCCAGGGCCAATCCGCCAGCGTGCTCTTCCGCCTCAACGTGGGCTCGTACAGGGAAACCCCCGCCGACGCCCTGTCCGCGATCCGGACCGTGGCCCAGGACACCGCCCTGCACCCGACCTGGACACCGCCCGCGCGCGTGATCGAGGTGTGGCACCCCTGACCGTGGCACCGTCCGGCGCCGAGGGCGCCCAACCCGCCGGCTGCCGGCAGGTTGCCCTTCCCCTCCGCCGAAGCCCAGGGCGGTCTAGCGCGCCGCCGAACGAGCCCCGGCAGGGAACCATCTGCGTAACGCCACCCGTGGCCGGCCGCGCACGTCGCATCCGCTGGAGAGGACGGGAACATCCCATGCAGATCGGTGTGTTTGCCACAAACCTCGGTCTCGGCGACCCGTACGCGTCCCTGGAGCGAGCCGCCTCCATCCCCGGCGTGCGGGGCGTACAGGTCGGGAACGTCGGCGGGCCCCTGGACCCGGCAAACCTCGACGCCGCCGCCCGGGGGCGCTTCCGAGAACAGGCTGACCGGCTGGGGCTGACGATCGCCGCGCTCTGCGGCCACCAGGACTTCGTGACGGCGGACGACGGCCTGCAGGCCCGGGCAGCCCGCTTCGAGGCGATCATGGACCTCGCGGTACAGTGGGGCACCCCCATCGTCACTACGGAGAGCGGGCACCTGGCGCCGGGGGCCGACCGGGAGCGGGCCTGGGACACCCTGGTGGGCGTGGTGCGGCGTATCTGCCGCCACGGCGAGCGCGTCGGGGCCTACTTCGCGCTGGAGGCCAGCGGCAGTTGCTTCATCGCCAACGCCGACGACCTCGGGCACTTGATCGACGCCGTGGACAGCCCGGCGCTCCGGGTCAACTTCGATCCGGCCAACTTCGTGATGTTCGGCAACGACCCCATCCAGGGGGTGCGCGTCCTGGGCCGTCGCATCGTGCACACCCACGCCAAGGATGGACTGCGCCAAGCCGGCGGCCGACCGCGCGAGGTCCCGCTCGGCCAGGGCGGCGTGCCGTGGACGGAGTACTTGGCGGCCCTGCGCGCGACCGGCTACGACGGCTTCCTCACCATCGAACGCGAGACGGGGCCGGACCCGGCCCGGGACATCGCCGCGGCGGCGGACTTCCTGGCGCAGCGCCTGCGGGGATAGCTGGCCGCTCTGGCTATCGCCGCGCGGCAAAGCCTCCGAGCGGTAAGGGCGGGTAGGCCGCACCGCTGCCGGTCGCCGCGGTGCGGCGCGGGCGGCCGGTACGGACCGCGGCCACGGGCGTACGCGCGCTGGCAGCACGCTGGCGCGGCGCACCCATACCGCGGCCGCCGGACCGTTTGCCGCAGCGGGTCCCACCACAGGAGGCACGGCGGGTGGCGGCGACCGCGCCGTTCAGCCCCTGCAGACGCACGTGTGCGCGGCGTGGCCGCCCGGAAAGCGGTCAGGGCATGTGCGGCACAGCCTCGTACTGCGTTTGCACTGGCAGCGACTGGTGACTGGAGCGAGAATCAATATGCGGTCACGGATCAGGCAAGAGGCGTTGTGCCGCGATGAACGCGTATACGCAAAGCCTTGATGCGCGTGATTGGTCCTAAGATCAGGAAGTGCTCAGGGCAGTACTAGTAGACCATCCCAGAAGTCCGTTTACCGCGCGACGCCGCACGGGCCCCTATGGCAGGCAGGCCGCCGTGGGCACGGGCGCGGGGAGCATCCGGCACGAACTTGCGAAACCGTGCACTAGCACTCCAATCGTAAGCGTTGTGCGAGGGGCAGTACACCCATCTGGCGCCACAGGTAGTGGCGCGAAGGAGGTTGGCATACTACTGGAGGGCACCCTGCCTTAGCAGACGCGCCCAGACGAACCGGCCCCCCCCCCCCCCCCCGCATGACGCCCGGCCGCCGGGGACGACCCTTGGGGCGCAAGGCTTCGCGCTCCTAAGCGCTTCCATCCCCCGGGCCAATGCTACCCTCCGCACTGCCTGATCCTAGGATTCGCCGCTGCCGCCTTGGCGTCGTTGACATCTGTTCACCGTGCCAAATCGCCTCTTGCCGTGGTCGTGTCCAGTCGTTCACGGCCCTTTCCGTCACCAGTCTATTCCAGCGCGAAGGGCAGTACTACACGCTTACCTGCAATCCGGGATCAGGCCTCGCCACACCAGCCCTTGTGTCCCAGGTCACAGCCCGTCCCCGGCATGTCGCGAGTCGGTGCCCCAAGTCTTGCTTGCGCACAGGTGCTCGCCGTCACGGGGCACGCGGCCCCCTGCGCCCGCGCCTGCAGGTGCCGCGGCAGCCGGTCACCGATCGATGCCCAATTCCCCCGCCACATACGTGCGCACGTGCGCCTGGAAAAACCTCTTGACGTCCTCCCATGCCCACGACGTCAGCATCTCCGGCATCGGCTCGCCCTCGGCGTCGGCGAAATACGTCAAGGACCGCAGCGCGGCGCTCGGATCAAGAGCCGGCGCTCGTCGCTGCAGCGCATCCATCAGGGCCGGCAGCGTCCAACCGTTCTGACAAAGCGCATACAGGTCGATGAAATCCTTGCGTGCCCCCCGCCCGGTCGCCGCGTTCAACTTAAGGACCGCCAGTGTGTCCAGGTCCGCGATCGGAACTCCCGCCAGATCACCGCGCGCATCCAGCTTGACCCCGACCTGCTTGATGAACGACACATCCACACCAGCGAGTGTCGCGTGCAGCGTGTTGCGCCCGGACTCCAGCAACAGTGCTCCGGTAATGTGACTGGACAATCTGTCCCACAAGGCGCGTGCGTCAAAGTCTTCCCCGGTGAACAGGTCCAGGTCCACGGACCGGCGATGCCCCAGGCGCAGGGCGACGGCCGTGCCTCCACAGAGCATAAAACCTGGCTGGCCCAGTAGACCGCCCCTCTGGTCCAGCAGTTGCCACGCCGCTACGCTGAGCGTTTCTGTGTGAAACACCGCTACCTCCTCCACCAACAAGGCCAACCAAAGGTCGTGGGAGCGGGCTCGCAGCGTGCGGCTCGCCGCAACCGCATCCCGGATGGTATGGACACTGTACAGGCGGAACAATACCCGTATTTCTTCCCAGGTCCCACACTCCAACACCCGCGCAATGATCCAGCGTTGATGCTTGGCGGGATCAATGTCTTCCGGCCGGACATCCCAAAACAGCGACGGGCGCTCCAAACCGGCCAGCGCGGGGTGCAGCCCGGCCCGTTGGTGCATCGCGCCTCACGCCCTCCTCTCCCGCGTGGCCACGCCCCGCAGACCGATGTTACCGGAACGCAAACCCCCGCGGCGAGCGGGCCGGTGTGCACCAGCGTGAGCCTGCTGCGCGCCGCGCAGCCTGGCCCCCGCAGGGGCGGAGTGGGGGCCTGGGGCACACCAACCGATGCGCCCGAGGCGACTGCGGCACGGCCTGACCGCTACGGAGCCCATGCCCTGTCGCCGGCCGGCGCGCCACCTGCGGCGGGGCGGGCCCGCCCGTGGTGCGCGCGGCGCACGGACTCGTACACAACCCCCGCCGGCTCCGACCTGCCGCACATGAACCCTTGGCGGAGAAGAACAGGGGGTACCTGTTCGGCGAACAGCGAGGGGACCGCTGCATCTGGTGGGTCGACGGCGCTTCCGCGGCGAGCGTGCACCACAGCCAGTGGTACCGCGGCCGCCCTCGCCGGTGGCGTCCACATGCAGCGGATAGCCCTCATCGTCCGCGAGCGCCTGATGGATCCGCCCGGTGCTCGCCCGTTGCGGGACCGCCAGGCGCCCCAAGAAGCGGAGGGTCAAGGCACTGACCTCACCGCTGGAGAGGTTCAGGCCGTGCTCGGCGCGGAGCCGCGCGCGGATCTCCTCCCGCTGGCCATGGTGGACGAAGCGCATCAAGCCGACGAAAACCTCGACGTCGCAGCCCTAGCGCGACTTTAACAGAACCAACTGGGGGGGACCGCAAGGCGCACCGGTTCAACGCTTTTCGCGTGACGGCGCGTAGCACCTAATGGGATCACGACTGTTCGATACTACAGGAACCCGGATTCGCTTCTCTCCCACTGGTTTCCTGCCACGCGCGATGAGTGCTGCGACCGTAAGCCCGCAATCCGTTGGTGCCGTGCGTGTTCACGTCCGGTCCCGGTTGACCGCTTAATACTGTCCTCCGCACTGGAAGCTACTGGTGACGGAAAGGGCTGTGAACAACTGGACACGACCACGGCAGGAGGCGGTTTGGCACGGTGAACGGATGTCAACGACGCCAAGACGGCAGCGGCGCATCCTAGGATCAGGCAGTGCGGAGGGTAGTATTAAAGTCGCGCTAGACGGCCCGGGCAGATCGTCCACGTGGCGGCAGCAGCGTTGCGGGGGAGTCAGGCCTCATCGTGGCCCACTTCTCGACCCCCGAGTGCAGTGAGGGCGTCAAGCCACTAGATGTTGCGCTCCGCATCCCCTATAGACGCCAGATGTAGTGTATCCAAGACTTGTGGGTAACGGCAAGGAGTCAGGCCGCTTCAGCCCGCAGCAGGGATCCTTTCCAGGGAACAGACGGCGCGACCGTAGTGACTGTGCTCCGCCTGGCACAGCAGTCGCAGAAACAGTTGACGGGCATGGGTCGCGATCGTGGCGGGGAGCAGGAACCACATCTTCCGGATGGTCGCCGCGCCGCGGACGATCCCTTGGTCCTTGGGACGCGGCGCTTCTTGCATAGATACTGAGCGTCAGGTTATACGCCATACCCTTCAGGAATAGATCGGCGCGGTGGCGGCGAAGCCGCAAGCGTTCAGGGGGAGCAGCACCAAGGCGCCGCCCCCCCTAGCCCTGCAACCCGGCGTTGCGGCTGATGCCCCGCAGGATGTAGCGCTCCAGAGACAGGAACACGACCACCAACGGCAGCGTCACCATGGTGCCCGCCGCGGACAGCCGCCGCCAGTCGACCGAGTGGGCCATCATCAGCCGGGACACGGCGACCTCGATGGGTTGTACGTGATGGCTCACCGTCACGATCAGGGGCCACTGAAAGGAATTCCACACGCCGATGAAGATGTAGAGGCCGATGGTGGTCAGGGTCGGAATGGCCAGGGGTAGGACCACGGACCAGAGAAAGCGCATATGGCCCGCCCCATCCACCCGCGCCGCGTCCCAGTACGAGGTGGGAAACGTCAGGAAGAACTGGCGCAGCAGGAAGATGCCGAAGGCCGATGCGCCGAAGGGCAGGATCTGTGCCCAGTAGGTGTTGAGCAGGCCCATGCCGTGCAGGATGATGTAGTTGGGGATGAGCAGGGCCTCCGCGGGCACCATCAGCACGGCCACGACCAGCGCAAACACCAGGTCCCGCCCGCGAAAGTGCAGAAAGGAAAGGGCATAGGCAGCCAGGACGCTGGTGGTGAGCGCGATGGCGATGGTGACCACGGCGATGAACACCGTATTGCCGAAATACATCGCCCAGCGCGCCATCTGCCACACACGGATGTAGGGATGGAAGTCCCAATCGGGCACCAGGTGCGGCGGGAACACAAAGACGTGGGCCGCCGTGTCCAGCGAGGTGACGAGGGCGATGTAGATGGGACCGAGAAAGAGCAGGGCAGCTGCGACGGCCAACAGCGCCCGCAGCACGCCGCCCAGCCTTTGGCGCGGAGCCGGGGCCCGCAACGGCACCGCGGAAGCCCCGTGCCCGCCCCCTCCCCCGAGGGTCGCCGTCCGGGCGGGGACCTGGGCGGCGGACGACGCGCTCACTGGTAAAACACCCACCTTCGCGCCAAGAAGGATTGCAGGGCGGTCAGTGTGAGGATCATCAGGACCAGCAGCACCGCCATCGCCGCGCCGTAGGACAGGTGGAAGTACTGGAAGGCGGTCTGGTAGACCAGCAGCAGCAGCGTGGTCGTGGCATACTCGGGCCCGCCCTGTCCCCCAGAGAGGGCGTACACCTGCGAGAATGCCTGCAGGCTGCCGATGGTCGTGATGACCGTGAGGAAGAACAGGGTCGGCGAGATGAGCGGCAGGGTGATGCGCCGCAGTACCTGCCAGCGCGAGGCGCCGTCCACGCGCGCGGCGTCGACCACCTGCGAGGGGACACCCGCCATGGCCGCCAGCACGATGACCACGTCGAACCCCAGATTGTGCCACAGGGTGTAGAGCGCCACGGCGGGCAGCGCCCAGGTGGGGCTCAGCATCCAGCGCGAGGGCGGCAGGTGCAGCCAGCCCAGCAGCATGTTCAGTAGCCCGTACTGGGGATTGTAGAGCCATAGCCAACCGATGGAGGTGGCGATGACCGGCGTGATGTACGGGAGAAGCACCACGGCGCGCAGCGCCGCGTACAACCGCGAGCGCACCTCCAGGAGCGCCGCGAGTGCCACGGCGCCGGCGAGCGTGGCGGGCACCATCATCCCGGCGTACGCCAGGGTGTTGCGCACGGCGATCTGGAACACGGGGTAGCGCAGGGCGCTGGTGAAGTTGGAGATCCCGGCGAAGGTGGCGTGCCCGGAGAACAACTGGTAGTGGAAGAAACCCAAAGCCAGCGAGAGCATGCTGGGCGCGTAGACGAACACCGCGAGGAAGGCAAGGGCGGGCGCCAGCAGCGGCACGGCGTACCAGCCATCGCCCCGGCGTCGCCGGGGTCGGACCTCCGCCGCCCGGAGCCCCGCGGGACGCGCGCCCGCCCTGAGACCGGCCTCCCCCATGCTTGCTTGGCCGCCCCCCTTCCCCGGCCGGCACGCACTCGGCGCGTGCCGGCCGCCCGGGACCGCGGGGCCGAGGGTCAGCCGCGAACCTTACCGGAGAGATAGGAGTTGCCCACGGTGTTCATCTGCTGCAGGGCCGCGACCACGGAAAGCTGGCCATTGAGCCCCTTCAGGAACGGGACCATCATGTTGGTCTTGGCCGCCTCGTAGGCCGAGGCGTTCACACGGGGCTTGTACCACCAATGGGCGGGATTGGAGTAGCTGGCCGCCCAGTTCGGGTGCTGCTTGTAGAAGCCGCGCATGCTGGCGTAGACAGCCGGCCCCAGCGGTACGTAGTTGGTGTGCGTGTTCCAGTAGGTGTTGGTCTGTGGAGAGGACATCCACTTGACGAAGGTCCAGGCGGCCGCCTTCTGCTGAGGCGTGCCGACGTTGAACATCACCAGGGAGGCGCCGTTGATGTACTGCGCCGAATGCCCGGAGGTACCCGCTGGCGCGCTGACCGCCAACATGGGGAACTTGCCGCCCACCGAGCCCTTGTCGTAGGTATACCCGGCCGACGCGTCGATCAGCAGGCCAATGTCGCCGGTGCCGAAGTCCAACTGATACTGGTAGCCGCTGGTCACGATCATGCTCCCCGACTGCACCCAGGAACGCAGCATGGTGAGGGTGCGCTCCGCCCCCGGGTTCACGAGGGCAAAGTGCGTGCGCGGCGTACCGGGCGCAAAGACCTGCCCGCCGTCGGAGAGGACCATGTCGAAGAACTGGCTGAGACGGGGCGTCCAGGCGATGCCGTGAATCCGAGCCCCGAGGCGCGTGATGCGCGCCGCGTCCTGGCCGACCTGGGCCCATGTGCGCGGGGCGGTGGCGATGCCGGCTTTGCCAAACAGTGTGCGGTTGTAGAAGACGACCAGCAGGGTCTTCTTCTCCAGCGGCATCATGTAGCGCTTGCCCCCGGAGCCGACCATGTCGTTCCACACCGCGGGGTAGTAGTCCTCGGCGATCTGCTTGGCCGTCAGGCCGTTCGCGCCCTGCAGGTAGGGCTGCAGGCTCTGGAGGGCGCCGGCGCCGGCCAGCTGCGAGACGATGTAGCTGGAGACCATGCCGACGTCGGGAGCCTGGCCCGCCTCGAACGCGGCGAGCCCGTGCTTGCTGGCGCCGACGGCGTGGAACGTGACGTGGATGCCCGGGTGCGTGCGGTTGAACTGGGCCACCTCGGCCACCACCGCCCGGTGCAGGGCGCCAGAGGCGTGCCCGGCCCAGTAGGTGATGGACACGGGCGGCGGGGTCTTGGGCGCGGCGGCGGAGGTCGGCACCGCCCCCGCCAGCACCGGCAAGGCGAGGAAGGCGGCCACCAGGGCGGATGACGAGGCGCGTCTCCGCGGGCGGGACGGGGCGGGACGCTCTCTCAAGGAGAGCGCCCCCTTGCTGGGGGCAGGCATCCTGTTCCCTCCCGGCTCGGCCACCGGACCGGGATCGGCAAGCGGCCCCGCCCCTCTGTCTGCGCGCCGGACGAGGGGCTCGCGCGCCAACGCCGCTTCCAAACCCACGGTGCCGGGCGGCCTCACTGCTTCGACGCGGCCAGCATAGGGGTGGCGCGCCAGGCACAAGGTTGCTCCCTTGTGAAGCACACGTGAAGCTCTTGTTGCGATTGTGTGAAGGCGACCAGCGCAGCCACGGCGGGATCGCACAACCAGGCCAGATCGCCCTGCCCGGGGGCGGGTGCGGGTGGGCCGGACAGGCAACGCGCGAACCGCATACCAGCGAAACGGCGACCCCCCAGCCGGGCCTGCCCCGCCCAGCCCTGGTCCAGCCACCACGCCACCCGCCTGCGACCCACCGGTGGCGCCGAAGAAGGCAACGCGCGGGACCCGCACGCCAGGGGGCGTGCTGTCCGTGGCGCCTGGTCTAACAGGGCGCCGCCCGGATTTCGCCGCCTAAGCAGAGGACCACGGGCCAGCCACTCGGCCCCCACGGCGGCAGGTTCCTTGGGACCGCGCCCAGCCCATACCGCTCGCGCGCCCGGCGGTGCGGCACCCTCGCCACTCCCATTCGGGCCGGCCGTCCGTGCCTCCTGCGGGCCGTAGCCGGCGCCAGGGTGGCCTCGTTCCGGCGGGGACCTCTGGCCGGAACGAGGCAAGCGGCGTGGCCCGGGGTCCGCGCCAGGCCGGAGGCAGATGCGCCCTCCCTTGCGGCGCGCGGTCTCGGAACGGGTGCGCCCGGCCCACCACGACCGCCACGAGCGGCGTGCGCGGCGACGTGCGGAGCGATGGGGCGCCCTGCCAGCAACCGCATCTCTCTCCAGCGAAAAAGGCCGTAGGGACCACTGCCGGTAGTTGATGAGCCCGGGGCGACCTACCAGACGGCGGTCCGTGAGCCGGTCCCGCCTTTTTCATGGCGTGGGGCGCCGGCCCGTCGGCATGGGGGACTCAAGCGGTTTGCCGAAAGGGCCGCAGCCCCGTAGCCGGTGGGGCGCGGCATAAACGGTCCTAGCGCCGGCCAGACGGCAGCGGCATTGGCCCCCGCTCGCGGCCCCGGCGCCGTTTCCCGGTGCCCACGCGCGGCACCCCCACCGGCCCCCGCCGCCCTCAGCAGGTCACCCCGTGGCAGAGCAGCGCGGGCACGGGACCGCGCGCCGTTTCCGCGGCGATCTCGTACAGGTCGGTGACGTCGACCACGGGCGTCACGGTGCGGTCGGCCGTGGTCAACCGGAGCCGGTAGCAGAGATCGATACCGGGCGGCACCGCGACGTTGACAAACGGGGGCGCTGGGGTCCACGTCTGGCAGCCGTCGGTACTCACCTGATAGGACACCGAGGTTCCAGGCGGCAGGACGGCCTGGTGGGCACAGTGCGGGGGCCTGGCCCCCGCGGGGCAGTCGGCGTCCTCCAGCCGCACCGCGTCGATCACGTGTGGCGCGGGGATGGGCAGTGATTGCAGCACGGTGCTCCCGGCGAAGAGCGGCCAAGACTGGCCGGTAAGTCCACGGGCCGGATCGGCCCGCAGCATGCCGGCCTGCAGGTCGGCGTAAAACCACCCCCCCGGGTAAAGCACCCCGAGCGCACCGGCTGACCAGCCCGCGGCGAGGCCGGCCGGCGGGGCCGGCCCGGCGGGGACCATGAGCGAGGCGGCCGCGACAGGCTCCAGCCCGCCCAAGCCGTAGGCGAACGCCAGGACCTGGCCGCTGGCGGTCAGTTCCCAGTACCCGGAGCCTTGCGGAAAGAACGCCAGCGCCACGACCCCGCCGTCGGCTGCGGGCGGCGGCGGGGGGGACCAGGCCGGCGCCGGGAGGTAGGCCGTGCCATCCCACACCCAGATTTCCGCGGCGCCCACCTGCCACGTCGCGGCCACCGCCCCACCCACAGTCGCGGCAACACCGGCGTTGCCCGAGAGCCCGGAGGGTCCACCAGCCACGGCGGCCAGCGAGGCCCCCTCTGCCCGCACCAGGGTCGCTCCGGTGCGCGTAGCCACGAGCGTGGCGGCGGGGAGGTCGGACGGGCCAGGGGCCACTCCGAGCGCGCCGCGGAAGGGTGCCTGCGCCACCTCGCGGGCGAGGTAACCGCCCGCCGAGGCCGACAGCCCGTACACCGTGACGGCACCCGCCGTGCTCACCGCGAACGCCGCCCCCCGCTGGATCCAGGCGGCACCCCTCGCCGCTAGCCCTCCCAGGCGCCAGCTGCCTACGGGCACGACGCCCTGCCCGTCGAACACGAACGCGAAGACCCCCCCTGGCGTTGCCGCCAGGGCGTAGGTACCAGCCGGGTCGAAGGACAGCTCCGCCGGGGCGTACGGCAGGCGGATCGTGCCGCTGCCGGCCGTGTCCACCGCCGCGGTCGTCGCGGAGGCGTTGACGTGCGCCCATGTGGTGTAGTCGTCGCGGAACCAGAAGGGGCCGCCCGGCGGCGTGGCCGCGCGGGCCACCGCCCCACCGAGCGGCCCCGCACAACCCAGCCATACCGCGAGCAGGGCCGCCGGCCACGCGCGCTGAGCGGAGCGGGCAGGGCAGGACGGCGTGGGCCGCGCGCCCGGGGCGACGCGTCCGTTCGCCGCCGCTTTGCGCGTCGCCTTGTTACCCACCAACGGCGTCCGCCTCCGCTTCCGTGGGACAGCCTTCGCCTCGCCCGCCAGGCCACCCACCCCGCCGTCCGCCGGGGACGGCCGCCGACCGCGGCCAGACACAAGAAGCGACGGGAGGCCGGAGGGTACAAGGCGGAGCGCAATCAGGCCGCGCGGGCGCCGGGCCACTTGGCGATCCTGCCCGTGACCACGGTGCGCATAGGGCAGAACGCCGTCAGGCCGGCCGGGGCCCGTCCCTGCCCCGGCCGGGCGGAGGGGGCGCCGTCCGCCACTCCCCGCCCGGGCCTGGGACACGGTGGGGCACCATGTGCTGGCGCTCGCTTTGCTCCCGTGCAACGGGGACGGTGCACCGCGTCCATTGGCGAACGATCATACGACCTATGGAACGTTCGGCGCGTGTCCGCAAAGCTGCACCCTTAACCCATCTCTAACCCGGAATCTCGGAGTGTCAGGCGGACGCCGCTGGCGCAGAAGGACCCCGCGACGCGAGCGGGTGAGGTTGTGGCGAGGGGCCGGTCCCTGGGCACCAAGGCGAGCGGTCGCCCCTTTGCAAAAGTCAGGTTAAACACCAACACGTCCGTTTCACGCTGAGTATCATGTCACTTCACTAGTTAGGCGCTGTTACCGCCAATGGGGAGCCCCGGCGACTGCCGGCGGCCGCCGCCACGCGGTCATTAGCCCCGATGTCCGAGGGGGCCTCCCGATCGGGCCTTGGTACGCCCAAACCCTTTGGGGAACGGAGTTGCGACCCCCGACGTCCGAGCGGACCCAGGCAACCGAGAGCCTGACCGCATCGTGTCCGTGTCGCGATCCGGGCCAGGCCCAAACAAACCTCAGAATCGGCTTTTCCAGCGTGTCGTGAAAGCGACCGCCAGCGCTCGCTTTCACGACACGTCTGGGCTCTGCAGGCTGCAATCACATAGAGCGAGAAGAAGCCAGCAGATCGCGATCCGCACGGTCGCACCTGACGCCGACTGTGGATCCATGCGCTGTCGCCTGCGAACCCGCAACCCGCACGCGACCGGCGTCCAGGATGTTGGCGGCCGCTCAACTGGGTGTGCTAGAGCCACAAGGCGGCCTTAGCACACCTTCACGTACATGCAACAACCTAACCAGACACCGACGAGGGCGCGCGGTGGTCGATCAGCAACGCGAGCACCTTCGCTGCTTGGGCTCTGGTGGTAGACGCCCCGGGCAAGAACGTGCCGTTGGGAAATCCGCTGAGGTAGCCGGCAGCCATCGCCGCACCGATGGCACGTAACGCCCAAGGCGCGATCTCCTTCGCGTCGGTGAAATGCACTGGTGCTGTGGAGGATGGGAGATGAAGCGCGCGCGCCAGAAATGTCGCCATCTGCTCGCGCGACACGACCGCGCTCGGCCCGAAGCTGGTGGGCGTCAGCCCTTCCACGATACCGGCTTTGATCGCGGCAGAAACGTATGGCGCAAACCATGCGTTGGCTGGCACATCATGAAACCCGGTTACGCCAGAGCCCGGAGCTAGCCCTAGGCTCAGCACCAGCATCTTGACGAAGTCCGCCCGTGTGACCGGCGCATTCGGCTCGAAGCTGCCATTGGGCAAGCCGTTGATAACTCCGGCGCCCAACAGTGTGTCGATATATGGACGGGCCCAAAACGCACGCGGCACGTCAGAGAATGTCTGGGTGTTGGCCACAGCAATGAGCGAGCCAGGTCCGTTGACCCACACGGTAGCCGCATGAGTGGCGGGATCAATGGACGTGGGCAGGAATACCCAGCCGGACGGCGTCTGTTGGAAGACTGAGACGCGCAAAGGGGACAATCCGCGCAACGCCGTCGTGCTATATGTCAACACGGCGTATTGCGGCTGTGGAAGCGCCGGTCCCGTGAGGACGAAGAGAGGACCTGCCGCCACTTGCGTTGACAACAGGTGACTCGGCATACGGCTTGACTGCGTCAGGGTAAGATTCATCCCAAAGGGAATGACTGACGACGGAATCACCAAGCGAAAAAGACCATCCAAAGCGGCCAGTACGCCGCCTCCGGCTCCAACGCTCAGTCCGGTGGATGCAGTCTGTGGGGCGGGGTGGAAAGGTGTCGGGGACGCACCAGTGACACCACTGGTGCCTGTCTGTACTGAGCTGAAGGTAACCGACGCGGTCTGGGTCAGCGACGTATGCGGCACCGAGGCCGTCACGCTCGCGTTCCCCGCGACGGTCGAGGTCAGGCTATCCGTGGCCACCCCACTGCTGTTGGTCGTTTCGCTGGCCGCCTGGAGGGTGCCCAGGCTGGACGAGAAGGCGACCGTCACCCCTGCCATCGGCTTGCCGTTCTGATCCAACACCGTGGCACTGGCCGCTGCCGCGCTGCTGCCATCGGCCGCGACCACCGTTGGACTGATCACCAGCGACAGCTTCGTCGCCGTCGCGGCCACGGGCACAGCGCTGAAGGTAACCGACGCGGTCTGGGTCAGCGACGTATGCGGCACCGAGGCCGTCACGCTCGCGTTCCCCGCGACGGTCGAGGTCAGGCTATCCGTGGCCACCCCACTGCTGTTGGTCGTTTCGCTGGCCGCCTGGA
>JAJZZC010000061.1:0-8914 GCA_021797775.1 Bacillota bacterium | reverse complement strand
ACCGACGCGGTCTGGGTCAGCGACGTATGCGGCACCGAGGCCGTCACGCTCGCGTTCCCCGCGACGGTCGAGGTCAGGCTATCCGTGGCCACCCCACTGCTGTTGGTCGTTTCGCTGGCCGCCTGGAGGGTGCCCAGGCTGGACGAGAAGGCGACCGTCACCCCTGCCATCGGCTTGCCGTTCTGATCCAACACCGTGGCGCTGGCCGCTGCCGCGCTGCTGCCATCGGCCGCGACCACCGTTGGACTGATCACCAGCGACAGCTTCGTCGCCGTCGCGGCCACGGGCACAGCGCTGAAGGTGACCGACGCGGTCTGGGTCAGCGACGTATGCGGCACCGAGGCCGTCACGCTCGCGTTCCCCGCGACGGTCGAGGTCAGGCTATCCGTGGCCACCCCACTGCTGTTGGTCGTTTCGCTGGCCGCCTGGAGGGTGCCCAGGCTGGACGAGAAGGCGACCGTCACCCCTGCCATCGGCTTGCCGTTGCCGTCCAGAACCTTCGCGCTCAACATCACCGCCGTGACGCCGTTGGCCCTACCCGCTGTGGTGGATGGGCTGAGTTGCAGCGTTGCCGGAACGGCCGCGACCGTCAGTGCCGTCTCCACGACCGATCCACTCGCCCAGATCACCGCAGGCGACGCTGTCGCCGCTAGCCCGTCGACCGCAAACGTGACCGGCAGTCCCGCGTCCGCGGCAGTTCCCGAGACGACCAGTTTCGGGGTCAGTCCGCCCGGCCCGCCAAAACTGCCGTTGGAGATCGTCATGGTACCATCCGCCTGGCCATCCAAGAAGGCCTCGACGGTACCGCCGGCTATCGTGCCGCCGCCAGGTGTGGTCACAGTGCCATATACCGCCAGAGGTAGTTCAGGCGGTGCGCTCGCGGCCAAGGCGGCAGCCGGCAGGCTCGCCAGCACCGCACTGGCCAGTAGCGCAAGGTAGCTGCGCGGTATGGCTTTCCGTCCCATCTCAGCGCCCCCATCAGTACGCGCCCGTTTTCGTGGTATCCATTCAGAGAACGGGGCGGGGCGGGCTCCCCGCCCTGCCCCGCCTTTCCATCACGCCAGCCGCCTCAGGCGGTGCCTGAGTGCCAAACAGGAGCTTGGCCTAGTCGAAGGATACCTGGCCAGTCGGGATGTGGCCGATCAGGGTCGCCGGGCCTGTGGCGTACACCCAGTACCCGGACCCGTTGAACACGTACGATGAAGTCTCGGCGACGGGATCCGTGGTCGCCCTCCCACCGCCGTAAGCCGTGCCGTTCGGATCGACCAGCACGGGTACGACCGACGGGGTCACGCCGAAGAGGAATTCGCTATAGCTGTTCTGCAATTGCAATGCAGAGGGCCCCACGAGGTTCCAGCCGGTCGCCAGCGCGTACGTGGGAGGCGCGTTCGGCGCACTGGTCGGTTCCAGCGTCGCCGTAACAGAGTTTGTGCCACCGATCTGCACGTACAGCGCCGTCATGGGCGTTGAAAGGATCGTTGCCTCGTTGCTCGACGTCACCTGAACCCAGGAACTCTTCGCGGTGTCATACGCGTAGGCCACCGTCATGGACTTGCCGCCGTCAGAGAGGATCGACGCGAAGGAGGGCGAGTTCACAACAAAGGGAATGGAAAGGGTATTCCACCCTGGTTGCAAACTCACCGTGACGGTGTGCGGCGGCAGTTGCGGCGCCACGTTGATCGTCAACGACACAGCCGCCAGGCTTGTATCCGTCGGGGTTGCCGTAACCGTGCCGGAGGGGGTCCCGGAGGGGATGTTCCACACCACGGTCGTGAACAACTGCCCGGCCGGCACCGTTTCGCTGGTCACGGTCGAGCCACCGGACTCGAACGTGGACTTGCTCACGGAACTGGTCAGATCGATCACCTGCGCGGCTGGGAAGGGGTGGATCTGCTCGGTCGCCGTGCTTGGGCCCGTCAGGCGAGTCAGCAGCAGCGGCGTATTGCTATAGGATCCGCCAGGAACGCCGCATGGCGCCACAACACCCGAATGGTTATAGCAGCCCACGACCAGGCTGATCCCGGTGGGATCGACCAGGGATGCGCTGCCGGTTGTGAGCGCGGTGGCCGAGGCGCTCAACGTGGTGGTCCCAGAAGCGCTGGCCGGTTCGACGTACCAAACCTGCACCTGGTCCACCGTTCCGCCAGTGATGGGTCCGAGGGCCACCTGAGAGATGGCCGGGTTAGTCGACGCGTAACCGGCGTACTGCTGCCTATAGAAGAAACCACCGGCCGTATTGCTGAGCGCAACCTCGGTCGCCTGCGTGGGGGCTACGGGATTGCCATTGGCGTCTTCGGCAATCACGGTGACGGGGTACTGGAACTCACCCACGGACTGACCGTTCACGTCCACAGGTTGGCCTGGGCCCAGTGTCACCGACAGCTGGGCGGCAGGCTTGGCCGCAACCACTGTGGCTTCGGCGCTCGCGCTGGAGTAGCCGCTGGCAACGGCGGTAATCGTATACGGAGCCCCGCCGTTGGTGGAGACGCCATAGACTCCGAAGGTCACGGAGGTCTTCCCAGACGGGACTGTCTCTGCCGTAACCGGAGTGCTGGAGGTCCCAAACGTGAGCCCAGACGGCGACGACGACAGACTGACCGAAACACCGGATGCTCCACTTGGGGGGAGCGGCTCCCCGTATTGGTTCTCCAACGTAACGGTTGCGGTCCCGCCGACCGTGCCCGCCGTCACACTGCCGCCGTTCGTCAACGACAGCGCGAGTTGCTGCGCGGGAGCGGGATTCACAGTCAGGGTGAGGGGAGCCGATGCCAGTCCCACGTTCTTTGCCGTCAGCGTCACGGGATTGGTGGGTGGCGCCCCAGCTGTCGTATCCTCGGCGTAGAAGACCTCCTGAGGGACGCCGAGATCAGCGGCCGTAACGTTGAGCGCCTGGATCGGGGTGCTGCTTGTTGCAGTGGCGTAGAAGTCCCCGACCGCCACTCCGCTCTTGCGGACGGCGGCGAGGCCAACGGACGATCCGACGACATTCGAGCTTGGCAGAGTGACCCATACCGGCACGCGTTGTTTGATCACGACCGCGGCCGTGGTCTGCAGCTTGCTCTGCGCGAAACTGATCACCGGGGGAACGCCGACGGTCACCTGAAGGGTCGCGGTAAGCTGTTTCAGGCCGCTGGAAGACGGCACCGTGCCGGTGAGCGTGTCTGAACCGGCGGATGGCGCGCTGAAGCAGAACTGGGCAGTGGAGGCGGACGCTGCAACGCTCACGCTCTTCACGGCGGAGGTGCCGCACGCCTTCTTCGCGGCATCGTAACCGTAGAAGGTGCCGCCCAAGAGGTCAGACAAGGAAACAGAAACGGCGGCGGCAACCGGAGCCGGATTGCCGAACTGGTCTTCGACCTGGATCGTGTACGGCCCGCTGGCGGCCGTCGGCTGAACGGTCGCTGGACCGGTCAGCGCCACCTGGTAGGCCGCGGCGGCGCCCACCGTGAGAGTGGCCGACCCGGCGCTTAGGGTCGAGGAACTGGGCGGTTGGGCAGTCACGATGTACTGTTGCGCCATGGGGCTTCCAGCCACGAATGATGCAGACGACTGCCCACCGGGAATGGTGACCTGGGTAATCGTCTTGCCGGCGGACGATGCGGAGGATGCGAACAGAACGCCTGTCGGTGAACTGGTCAAGCCCACGACCAGTCCGGCGCTTGGCGCGGCCACTGCGTTCCCGTACTGGTCCGCCAACGTGACCTGCATTGGGGCGCTCGGGGTCTTGCTCGCCGTGGCCGTTTGCTTAGATGGAGATACGGCGAGTTGCGTGGCAGGTCCCGCAATGACGGCGAACCCCTGACTGCTGACGCCGGGAGCCGACGTGGGGTCACTTGCGGTCACCGTGTAGGAGGGGGCAGCGGTGGTGGAGTTTACGACGCCCTGCAGGTCGAGGGTGAAAGAGTAGGCTTGCCCGGTGACGCTGCCGGGAACTTTGCCCAGGACGATGACCCCTGATGACTGCGTCGTGGCTGATGCATACAGCGTTGCGGTGGTCTTGCCCGTTGCGCCAGCATTGGCGTAGGTCACGCCAGTGACGCTGGCGCTCGCCAGCGAAAAGCCGAAGGGGAACGCAGCCGCGATCGACTCCCCGCTGGTTGGCGCACTCGTGTATTGCAGATCCAGGGCATAACCGACGGTCGAGCCGGCAGTGTTGGAGGCCGGCGGAGTGACCGTAACCCCCGACAGCACGGTGCTATTGGAGGAAGCCGCGGCGGGAGGGCCAGCGAAAGCGAGGATGCCAGACATCATCACGATCGCCGGAGATACAATGGTGGCGATGAGCTTTGCGATCCTGCGTCGAGAACTGGCACCGGCGTGCATGCCTCTTGTACCCGCCTTCCCGGGGCAGCGACAGGTGTCGCGTATTCCCCGAACTATTGCCCCCGGCTGGTGTGTGCACGGCGGCCACATCGTCTGAGCGCCTAACCACATGCGAGCGGTCGAGCGACCCCGCAATCGAGTCAATGGCCCAGCAGTTCGCCTCTTGCGACGCTCGGGGCGTGCGTTGGGTCCGCCGAAGGCTGCCTCGGCTGCTCGTCCTGCCCAAAGTAGGCTTCAAGAGCCTCTATCAGGATCGCCTGTTGAGACTTCCCCGTCGTTTGGGCACGCGCAACGATCCGCTCCTTCATCTGGATCGGCACGCGCACCTGGAACGCGACCAACCACTTGCGTTCCCACGCCCTGGGCATCGGTCCGCTCCACCTCCTTTCGCGACTCACGCATATCCGCCCGCGCGTTTGCCGTTTGGCCCGCGGGTGCGAGAGCATATCCCGGGACAAAGGCATCCGGTTCAACAAACATTCGCACGCTCCTGGTATGCGATTGGAGAATCATTCGACTTTTGGTTGCAACAAACAACCTAACGTTTTCCTTGATCCATTGGGTCGTCGCTAATGCTTTGCCCCGGAAGCCTGCTGGCTGGGTAGGGGGGTTGCTGGGTCGCGAACGCCTGCGACGGCGGCGCCGCCGTCGGCTCCATAGGTGCCCGGCCCCCGAGAGACGGAAGATTGGCGGGCCTTTGGCCCGCGCCCATCCCGCCCGTCTGCTGCTCCGGTCGTCACTCGACGTAGATGCCGAGCGTCTCGGTGGTCGTGTTCCCGCCGAGGTCGGTCACCGTCACCTGCACGAACTGGTAGCCGGAGCCGTTGAGCGCCAGCGGGATGCTGTTCTGGTAGGCGCCGGCGTAGAGCCGCGCGCCGTTCTCTGTCACGGTCACGGCCAGATCGCTGGCCTGGCCGACGTCGTCGCTCGCCTGCAGCTGCAGCGTGGCGTCGCCGGCGGAGTCGGTCGCACTGGCGTTGCCCACCCACGATGCCCGCAGGGTGGGTGGCGCGGGATCGTAGACGTAGTAGGCGGGCGCCTGGGCCGTGATGGCGCCCCGCGCGTCGCGGAACTGCATCCACACCGTCTTGGCCCCCGGACTGGCGCCGAGGTCCAGCGGCACCCTGGAGGCCGCGGCGAGCCACGGGCCCCAGGTCACGTCGTCGAGGCTGACGCGCATCTCCGTGGCGCCAGAGGGCGGGCGCAGCGGCACCGCCACCTGGCTCACCGTGACGCAGGTCGCCGGTACGCTGTGGCCATCGGCCTGCCACGTGCAGGGCAACGGGGTCGCGGTCGTGCCGCCGCCGCTTCCGCCCCCGCCGATCACCGTCACCGGCGTCGGGTTGACGTAGTAGATGGTGGCCGCGCCCTGGCCGACGTTGAGGTCGCTGTCCTCCACCTGCTCCAGCACCGTGCGTTCGCCCGAGGCACCGCCGGGGATCGTGAGCGTCGTGGACCAGGACATGGCCGACCCCTCGGCCTGCCAGGCGCTCCACGTCTGGCCGCCGTTGGTGCTGGTCCGCGCCTGGAACGTGAGTCCAGCCTGCTGGGCCAGGGGATCGGTCAGCTGGGTGGCAGCGGTCACGGTGGTGCTGTTGGTGCTGGCCTGCCCGCCGTCCAGCGTGAGGTTGACCGTGGGCGGGGTCTGGTCCGGCTCCACGTACACCGTCGTGCTGGCGACGGCCGACCACACACCGGCCGCGCTCTGCACCTTCGCGTAGATGGTCTTGGTCCCGGGGCCCGGGGTCAGGGTCCAGGGCGCGGATGCGTCGAGGGATGCGCCGCAGGCGGCCACCTGGCCGACCGTGCACCCGGACACCTGGGTCCTGGTCCATGTCGTGCCGTCGTTGCTCAGGGCGTAGGCGGCGATGCCCGAGGGGCTCTCAGCCGCCTGCAGCGACACCGTCACGTGGGGGCCGTAGGCGTACCCGTTGGCGTTGCCGGCGCTCAGGGCCGCGATGGTCGGGGCGTTCGGATCCGTCTGCAGTGGCAGCGTGGGCTCGTAGTAGTCGCCGCTCGGCGCCGAGGTGCCGGGCACCTGGAAGGCGGCGCTGTTGCCCGAGGCGTCGAGCGCGGAGACGCTGAACCAGTAGTTCTGCGCCGGGTTCGCCGTGCAGTAGGCGGCGCCGGTCGTGCAGTAGAGGTCCAGGGGCTGATCGCGCAGGTTCAGGCCCCCGGCGTCGTGGGAGAGGACCGGCGGGCTCTTGCCGCCCTCGCCGACGTTCGGATACAGGGCCGAGTCGGGCGGGAAGATCAGCGCCACCCGGCTGTCCCACGTCGTCGCGCCGCCCACCGGGAACCCCTCGTACCGGCTCCCGTCGTACACCCACACCTCGTACCCGGTCGCGCCGGGCACGGCGGGCCAGGAGAGGGTCACGTAGCCACGGCCGGCGCTGGCCGACCACCCGAGCCCGCCGTCGGTGCCGGTGAGCGACGTCGGCGAGTCGGGCACCGTCGGTGCCTTCGCCGTCCAGTCCCCCTGCGACCCGATGCCGGCGCCATTGACGGCCACAACCCACCCCAGGTAGCACGTACCCGGCGTGAGCCCCGTGAACGTGGCCGTGAGGGACGTCGTGCTCTGCTGGGCCACGGGCGAGGAGGTGCTCGCGCACGTGTAGAGGGCCACACCGTACTTCGTGCCGCCGGGGTTGCCGTTCGCGTCCCAGGAGACCGTGGCCGCCGTCTGCATCAGGGGTCCGAGCGCGGCGCCCGTTGGCGTCGCCGCGTCGGTCCAGGCCGGTTGCGCCTGCTCCGGCCAGGCGATGCCCGCAGGGCTCTGGGCCGTGGCCGCGCACGTGTACGCGGTGTTGGGCGTGAGTCCGCTGAGCGAGACCGTCGTCTCGCTCGATGACGCCGTGCCATTCCCGCCCGGCGTGCAGGTCACGTCTGTCGCGGCCACGGCGCCGTACGCCGTCCAGGAGACGGTGCCCGTGGTGGCGCCGTCGGCGGCGAAGGTGGGCACCGCCGCCACGTCCGTCGTCACGGTGTTGGAGGTCGGGCTGCCGCCCGAGGCGTTGGTCGCCGTCACCTGGTAGGTGTAGACGTGGCCGGGGCTCTGGCCGGCGGTGAAGGTGGTGGCGGACCCCTGGTAGACCACCACCCCGTCCTGGCTCAGGGTGTACGTGAGCGCCCCGGTGCCCGAGTCACTCCAGGACAGGGGCTGGTCGGGCGCGGTCGCCCCGCTGGCGCTGGTCGCCGCGGCGAGCGTGGGCGCCGTCGGCGGCGTGTACACGGGGGTCGAGAACACGCCCCACTGCTCGCCCTGGTTGCTGGCCAGCGCGATGGTCTCGAACACATAGTCCGTGTTGGGCTCCAGCCCTGAGACCGTGGTGGAGGTGGACCCGCCCGTCACCTGGCCGGCCGCCGTCCAGGAGTTCGAGCCCGCGACTGCGTAGAGCACGTCCACCGTGCTCATGCCGGGCACGGCGGGCCACGAGACCGTCCCGCCGGTGGCCGACGTCGGCGAAAAGGCCGGCTTGCTGGCGACCTGGGTGACGACGGCGTTGCTGGCGGCGCTCCGCGCGCCGCCCCCGCCGATGGCGTAGACGGTGTAGGTGTAGCTGCCGCCGATCGCCTGCGTGGCCGTGAAGGTCGTCCCCGTGCCGCTGTAGACCTGGGACCCGTTCTGCTGCAACACGTAGGTCGTACCCGCCGGGTTGCCGCCACTGCCCCAGGACAGGGGCTGGTCCGGGGTGGCGACCGCGCTCCGGTTGGTCGAGGCGGTCAGGTTCGTCGGGGCCGCCGGATCCGTCCACTCGTCCGGACTGCCCTGCCACCACGGGATGCCCTGGTTCGAGGAAGCGGCATAGGTAGCGCACGCGTACTGGGTATTGGGCGCGAGCCCCGTTACGTGGAACGAGGTCCCGCCCCCGGTGACCAGGGTCGCCGGGCCCCAAGCGTTGGACCCCGCCACCTCGCACAGCACACCGGTGGTGCTCATGTACGCCACGGTCGACCATGACACCGTGGCGGTGGTCGGGCCGGTGATGCTCAGGGTTGGTGTGCTGGCAACCTGGACCGGGATGGCGTTGCTGCCCGGGGTGGCGCTGTTCCCGTACCCGGCGTTGAGCGCCCAGAGCGTGTAGGCGTAACTGGTGCCCGCGTTCTGCGTGGCCACGAAGCTGGTGCCGGTCCCCTGGTGGATCACGCTGCCGCCCTGCCAGGATCCGTTGGGGGCGTACGTGCCCTGCTGCAGCACGTAGACCGTCCCAGGCGCGTTGCCGTTGGCGCTCCAGGCCAGCGGCTGGGCGTTGTATGGGATGCCGCTGGCGTTGTTGGTCACGCTCAGGCTCGGCGTGGCGGCGTAGGTCCATGCGTTGACCTCGGGGCAGCCCCAGGAGTTCGTCTGGGAGCACGCCCAGACCGCGTACTCGGCGTTGGGCGTCAAGCCCGTGATGGTGGCCCTGGCGTCCCCGGCGCCGAGGGTGAAGGCCGCCTGCTGGCAGCTGACCCCGCCGGCCGGGATGTTCTCCTCGCACCACACGACGATGGGCACGGTGGCGGTCGTCACCTGGGGCCAGGAGACCGTCAGCGACGTCGCGCTCGCGCCCACGACGGACGCGGAGCACGGGTATTCGGCCAACTGGCCGCT
>JAJZZC010000060.1 GCA_021797775.1 Bacillota bacterium | reverse complement strand
GCCCGCTGCGCGGCCTTGACCCCGGCAGCGGCCAGGCGGCACAGGGGCTGGAGGCCGGTGCCCAAGAAGTGACCCTCTTCCCGAGCAGGAAAAGGTTTGCTGCCGCCACGTAATCTGAGCCCCTACAGTTGGATCCACGGGTTGCGAGACCGCGTCTGTCGGATACATTCCGAGCGTACCATGCGGCACAGGCAGCCAATTGTCGGGCAAGGCCAGCTTGTTCGCTGGTGGGTCCCAAGCCCCGAGGAGGTGCAGTACATTCTCAACTTCTCCACTCGCCTCAGCCATCAGTCCTCCTCAAACAGGTCCCCCACGCGGACGGTCAGCCCGGGCAGGGCGACGCTGTCAAATCTCGCGTCCCCGCCGTACGCGACCGCCGGCACACCGGGCCCGCGCACCTCCACGGTGCGCCAACCGGGATCGACGACCCAATACTCGATAGTGCCGTGGTCGAGGTAGAGACGCGCCTTCCTCCCCCGGTCCCACCCCGCGGTGGAGGCGGACACCACCTCGACCACCAGTTCTGGTGCGACGCCGTGCAGGCCGTGGCGTCCGAGGCGCCCTGCCCTGGCCCGCGCGGCGCTGACGTAGAGGACATCGGGTTGGTAACAGTCCCGCTGGCTGAGGTGCACGTCCAAAGGCGCGGTGCGTACGGCCCCGAGCCCGCGGGGTTTGACGAAGGCACGCAGCAGCACCGCGGCGTTGAGGGCCACCAGTTGGTGATCGCTCGTCGGCGACGGCATGCGGAAGAGCACGCCATCGAGCAGGTTGTAGTGCCCCTCGGGCGTCCGCCGGTACTGGGCGTAGGATGCGGGCGTTCCGGTGAGCGATGGCGGCACGTCCTCGTCCATCACGGTGCATCCGCCTTCCCAAGGAGCGAGTATAGCCGTGGCAGCGAATGGCAGCACTCCCCGGCAGGCCGGGTGGCGCGGCTCCCACGACCCTGGGGACTGACACACGCCAGAGTGGAGGGCTCTTGTGGCACCGCGGGTGCGCCCCCCACCACCGGGCGGACGCCCGCCCAGGCGCCATGCCCAGCCCGCGGCCGGCTGCCACCCGCCCGCCGCCCGCCGAGGGCCGCCCCGCCCTTCCCCCCCGGCAACCGCGTCGGCAGGGCGATGCCCGCCGGGAAGCGCCGCCACAGGCAGGCCCTGCGCCCGGCTCACCGCGCCGCCAACCGGTCGCGGCCACAGCACGGATGAGGCGACCGCGCCACGCTCCGTATCGCGTGCGCATACGCCGGCTCCCCGCACCCCTCAGCGCGCCTCCAACCGGTGCCACGGCGCCGGCACCGTGCGCGCCGCCATGTACAGCGGGTGCCGCGGCTGGCCGCTCCGGGTCAGCCCCAGGTGCCAGAGCAGTTGGGTGCGTGCCAAGCGCTCGGCCACCCTGCCCGCGCGGCCGAGGTACGCGCCGTGCGCGCCCCAGGCCGCCACCACCATGTCCGCCGCGCCGGCCGCCGCGAGGATGTACCGGTCGTTATGGGGACCGATCGGGTCCGCGGCGCGGCGCAGCGCGGCGGGGTCGGTGGCGCGCAAGGCGAACAGGTTGACCGCTGCCAGGGCGTCGAACCCCCACGCCTTGGCGAAGCCCACGCACCGCGCAATTGTGGGGTCGTCCCGCACCGCGTCCGCCGTGGAGGGGTTCAATAGGACGAAGGCCACGGTGCGGGACGGGGGATCCCTCCACACACGGCGCAGGCAGTAACGGTACATCCCGGTGGCGTCGAAAACGGCCCGGGGGACGGCAGAATGGCTCGACGCTGGCGGGTTCAACCGCTTGGCACCTCGCTCCGCGCGGATAGCCCGGCGGGCGGGCGGTCCACGGCACCCGGCCACTCCCAGAGCCCCAGCCGCCCCCGCACCGGTACCGGCGTGGCCAGCCGGTGCACGCGCTCCAACCGCCAGGCCCAGCGCCCAGGGCGAAAGTCGCCGAAGAGGCGCTCGGGCTCGGGGAGCAGGCCGAGGTCCTCGGTGCGGACGCAGGCGACGAGTTCGCACACGGCAAGCACGCGGCCCAACGGCAGCGCCGCGCTGTCCCCCAGCGGGATGCCCAATGCGTCCGCCCACAGCCGACCCCCGCAGAGCGCGCGGTCACGCGCGGCGAACGCGGTCGAGGCGTGGATCGCCAGCGGACCGCGGTGCGCAGTCGGCCAGGAGCGCGTCTCGTAGCGCTTGGCGCCCGCCGCCACCAAGGCGGCCCACGGCTGCCGGATGCTCAGGGCCTTCATCGCCGTCTCCGTTCGGCGCCACCGGGGGCCGGCCTGCCGGGCGGGGAGTCGCCTGGGGGCAGTTCGTGGTCGAGGAGAAGAAGGCGGACTACGTCTTCACGGTCAAGGACAACCAGCCGACGCTCCTGCAGGCGATCCGGGACCTGGACGACAGTGCTGCGCCCGCCACCGGCCCAACTCCCGCATCGGGCGTGCCCCCCCCCGCGGACGCCCCGCCGCACCGCCGCTCACCCCCCGGCCGCCGCGGCCACGGTCCGCCTGAACTGGCTCATGTAGAGGTCGTGGTAGAACCCCCGCTGCGCCAGGAGTTCCCCGTGGCTCCCGCGCTCAACGACGCGACCGGCGCGCGGCACGTGTGATCCGGCCCGTGGCGAGGAAGATCAGGGGAATGGTGCTCAGGCCGGCCAGGGTCAGCGTGCGGTTTAACTCCAGCATCACGACTAACGACCCAACCGGCGTGAAGGCGCTCCCGACCGCCTGCACGGCCCCGTGGCTCAGCGTGTTGGAGACGTTGAGGATGTCGTTGGTCGCGCGGCTCATCAGCTCGCCGTGGGTGGTGCGGTCAAAGAAGCGGACGGGGAGCGCCCGCAACTGGGCGAAGAGGTCCTGCCGCATCGCCTGTACCGTGCGCTGGCCCAACCCGACCATCAGGACCTGCTGCAGCCACTGCAGCAGGGAGCCCGCCCCACACACACCAGCGAGGGGGATGCACGTCTGGAAGAACCCCGCGTACTGGCGGGCAATGACGTACCGGTTGATCGACACCCCGATCAGATAGGGCCCGACCAGCGCGAGGCCCGCGCCGCCGGCGGTGCAGGCCGCGTCCGTATAGTACTACCCTGAGCACTTCCTGATCCTGGGACGGGCCGCTGCCGTCGAGGCCTCGTGCATACCCGTTCACAGCCATCAAGTGCCCTTGCCGAGGGCATACCGCTCCTTCATCCTGAATCTCGCAGTGTCAGGCGGACGCCGCTGGCGCAGAAGGACCCCGCGACGGCAGCGGGTGAGTTCGTGGCGAGGGGCCGGCCCCTGGGCACCAAGGCGACCGGCCGCCCCTTTGCGAAAGTCAGGTTCATAACCGCTTCCGTCCCCAGTCGCTACCAGTGCTAAGGACAGTAATAGGCGTCATTGACCCGGGCGAAGCGCCCCTGTTCGAAGTCGCCGCGCACGAAGGCCTTGACCACGCGGATGCCGGCCAGGTTCTCCTGCAGCACGGTATTCACGTGGTCCAGGCGGCGCTGCACCGCCGCGAACAGCGGGTAGGCGTAGCGGATGAGGGCCACCAGCAGAACCAATAGGATCGGCAGGGCCACCAGCAGGATGACGCCGAGGCGCACGCTGATCAGCAGCGCCATGACCAGGCTGCCCAGCAACAGCAGCGGCGCCCGCACCAGGATGCGCAGGGCCATCTGCACCAGGGTCTGAACCTGCACGATGTCGCCGGTAAGGCGCGTGATCAGCGAGCCGGCCGTGAAGCGGTCGACCTCGCGGAACGAGAAGGACTGGACCCGCGGGAACACGGCGTCGCGGAGATCGGTCGCGAAACCAGAGCGCGGCGACGCTGGCGAACACGGCGCACCCGGCGCCACCCACCAGGCCGATGAGGGCCGCCGCGACCATCAGTAAGCCCGTGCTCTCGACCGCGTGCAGCTTGCCGGGGACCACCCCGTCGTTCACGATGCGGGCCATGAGCCGCGGTTGCTGAAGGTCCATGGCCACTTCCAGGACCATGAGCAGCGGCGCCAGCAACGCGGCCTTCCAGTGAGGCCGCAGGAACGAGCGGAGCCGCCACATGCGCTGCCCGCCTCCGTGTCGGGGTGTGGAGGGGCCACCTGTGGGCGCCGGACCGCTGTGAGCTCTGGTCTCCGCAACCCGGGGGTGCCGCGGAGCTGCCGTGGGTGCCCGGGCCGATGGGAGCCGTGCGCGGGAACGACGGGGCCGCGCCTACCGTAGCGCGCATTCCAGCGTCGCGCGGTGCCGGAGCATCCACGCCGCGCTCCGGGTCCGCCACGCCACGGCCCAGAGCAGCCCGTGCCCCGTCAACGGAGGCCCGCCGCCCAGCAGCCCCATGGGCGCGGGGTTGGTGCCCTCGGGCCTGACCCCACCGTCGATCGCCTCCTGCGCGGCGCTGCGGACGGCCAGCTCGATCATGGCGTCGACCAGCCCGGCGCGCTCCCGCGCCGACAGGCCGTAGCCGTCGGCGATAAGGCGAACCTGCCGGGCCCGGGCGCGCGCATCCGGCAAGCCGACGCGCGCCGCGACGTCGTCGTCGTGGAGTTGCGCGTTCAGCCACACCGTCTGGGCGACCTCCCAGCGGAGGTCGACCGGTCCGGCGGTGTCCCAGTCGATGAGGGCCACCGGCCGCCCATCACGGGCGAGGATGTTCCAGGGCGCGCTGTCGCAGTGCCCGATGATCGGCTGTGTGCCGCCGAGATCGCGCCCCCACCACGGCAGCCAGACCGGCTCCGGCGGCGGGCGGAAAGTCGCCGTCGCCCGGTGCAGGTCGCGCAGCATGCGGCCGACCGCGGCCGCGGCCTCGTCGGTCCACGCGCCCTGCGGGCTCTGGCCTTCGATGAACGAGAGCGTCTCGCGCCCGTCGCTATCCAAGCCGCCGCCGATGACGCGCGGCGCTGCCGTGAATCCTTCGGCCTCCAGGTGGCGGAGGAGGAGCAGCACCGTCTTGCTCCACGGCCTGGCCTGGCGTAGGACGACGTCGCCGCGGCGGTGGACGGCGGTGGAGCCGCCGCCAGTCAGTTCGGTTTCCGCCGTGTCGTGGGGCAAGGCGGGCACCCCCCTTGGGAGGATACAGCATGGGCGGCACGCACAGGGAGTGCGCGGAGTGGGCTTTGAGGGGGCCCGGCCGCGCGGCACCGGCGGGCTACGCGCGTGACGTGGACCGCGTCGCCGCCATCCACCCCAGAACTGCCGGCCTTGTTCTGCACCGCGGCGTAGGCCAAGCCGTCTGCCAGCGCGTCCAGGTGGCCGTATCGGGCGCCTTCGCCCGTGGTTTCCCTGGGCGCCCCCCTACAGGGAGAGCTGCCGGCGCTGGAATCCGGCCACGGCAAGGGCCAACAGGGCGATGGTCGCGGCCGCGAGCCCGAGGGCGTCGCTGAGGATGGGCCCGTGCCCTGCCACGAGCGCTTGCGAGTTGAAGACTGTGAACAGGGAGAAGTGCGTGGCCCACCGGAGGCGGGTGCCAAGGTCTCCCACCACGTGCAAACCGTAGAAGACCAGCGTCAGCATCGTTGACAGGCCGATCGCCGTCCGCTCGTCGGGCGCCACGGCGGAAAACAGGAACGAGTAATACTGTGCTCCGCACTGTAAGCGACTGGTGACGGAAAGGACTGTGAACAACTGGCCAGGACCACGGCAAGAGGCGGTTTGGAACGGTGAACGGATGTCAACGACGCCAAGACGGCAGCGGCGCATCCTAGGATCAGGCAGTGCGGAGGGTAGGAGTAAGCGGCAACCACCGTAAAGACGAGCATGCCCACGAGGTTCATCTCGACGAACGGACCGGCCGCGATGCGGGCGCGGGGCGCGAACCGGTGCGCCCCCAGGAGGCCGCCGGCCGTCGTGGCGGCGGCGATGAGGCAGACCCCGCTGAGCAGCACCAACGCCTGCGTGCAGGCGACCCTGCGGCGGGAGACGGGCGTCGCCAGGAGGCAACCCATAAAACCGTTGTCGACGAGGTGGGCCATGAGCTTCGTGCCGGTGAAGACGGCGTAGATGGCGAGGATGACGAGGTAGACGAGGCTGTAGAACTCGCCGGCCAGGAAGCCGCTCAGATGGGTCACGCCGAGGCTGTAGCCGAGCACCTTGAGCAGCCCGCTGATGCCCCGCCGGCCCGGATAGGCCTTGGTCAACCTACGAAGCGCGATCACGACGGGGCTTCCTCCCTGTAGAGGCCGGACTTCAGGATGTCAAGGTAGGTGTCGAACTCGTCGATCACGGCCTGCACGCCGTCGAGTACCGGCAGGCGCAGGTCCATCAGCACGACGTCGGGACGGAGGGGGCGCGCCTCGGCGACGGGCGCGGCCCCGTCGGCCCCCTCGCCGACGACCTCGAAGCCCGACCCGGGCCCGGCCGCGGCCCCCGTGGCCGCCCGCGCAGGTGGGATCCGTCCGGGCTGCGAAGCGGACGGCATGCGGAGTTCCACCGGGCGCCGGGACGGCGCCGTCCTGCCGCCGTCGTCCCGTACCGCCCTCGCGGCCTGGGCCGCGGCGGCGCTCGGGGTGATCGGCCTGATCGGTCCTTCATGGGGCCCGATGCTCGTGCCGGCACGCACCACCTTCCACCTCGGGCTACTGGCGGCCGGCAGCGTGCTGCTCGTATTCGGCGCGGCGCGCACCGGCGGCGCGCTGCTCTCGTCCGCCCTGTCGGACCGCGTGGCCCGGAGCCCTCTGGTGGCGGCGTACGGGGGCGTCTTGGTGCTGGGCCTCGCCGCGGTCGCCCTGGCGCCGGGGTGGGGCGCGGTGGAGGTGGGCGCGGGCGCGCTCGGCTTCGCCTTCGGGGCCGTGACCACGGAGGCGAACGCGGTCGCGGTGCTGGCCGGGGGGATGGATGGCGGTGCCGGTGAGGGCAAGGGCGGGCGGGCCGGCACACCTGATGGCCGTGGCGCGGACGACGGCGGTCGCGGGCCCGGGGGCGGGCTGCGGGGCGCCAAAGGGGCGATCGGCCCTGCGGCCGGGGGGAGCGCCCTCAGCATGGCCAACGCGGTGTATTCCGCTGCCTCGGCGCTCGCCCCCCTGGTGGTCGGGCTCCTGCTGCAGTGACAGGGGGGGGTCTCAGCCTGGCAACCCTAAGTCTCCAAAACTGAGATCTGTTCCCATGGGGAAACTGCAACAACAACCACCCGCTGAGGACAAGCCCTTCGCCTCCCCGGTCGATCCCCTGTTGTTGCAGTCGCTCCGCGCCCTGGGCCTCTCCGAGGCCGCCGCTCTCCGCCTGCTCCGCGACCACGGCGAGGACGCCGTCCGCACCCAGCTCCACTTCCTCCCCTGGCGGCCTCAGCCCAAAGACCCCGCGGCCTTCTTCGTCGCCGCCGTGCGCGGACAGTACGGGCCGCCGCCGGCCTATGGCCAGGAACAACGGCGACGGCAGTGGGAGGAGGTCCACGCCCAGGAGCGAGCGGAGTGGGAGCAGCACAAAGCCGCCTGCCTCGCCGCCTCCCCCCGGACCGCCGCGGAAGCGCTGGCCCAGGCGATGGGCAGGACGGTGGGCGCAGAGGGCGAGACGACGCCCATACCCGAGACGGCGGGCGATGCCGTACTCCAAGTGCCCCATGCCCCGGCCGCCGCATGGCAGGGGACGCCGGCGCCTATCGGGGAACTGCTGGCCGCCGCGTTGGAGCAGGCGGCCAGCAGGGAAGACGCGCCGGCGGAGAAGGGCGCGGAGTGCACCGACGTCGATGGCGATACGTCCGTGCCTGCGGCCGCGCCGGTATCGTCCCCCCGCGGCGGCAACGTCTTCGGGAGGCTGCGGCGCATGCTCCAGGCAGCCACGGGCGCGGCGACGGCCGAGGGGGACCACCCGGTCGCGACGGCGCCCAGCGACCACGGTGGCACGGCGCCGCCCGCGTGCGAAGCGCAGGGGGCCGGCGGCCCACCAAGGCCCGGCCATGGTGGGGATGCAGACAGGCACAGGCCGGAGGGACAGCGGCAGGCACAGGCCCCCCGGGCGGTCGGCGCGGTGGCGGACCAGCAAGGGCCAGCAGGGCCTCCTGCGGAGCCAGTCGGCGGCGTCGCGGAGAGGTCGTGTGCGGTGGAGGGCGCGAGCCCCGAGGACAGCGTGCCGCCGTTGTGCAGGGAGGGGCAGGGGGAGCCGGTCGTCTGCAGGCCGGACGTACCGGACAGGGAGCAGCAGGGGGATAGGGCAGAGGGCACGTTGCCGGACCGCAAAGACGTACGGGAGAAGGACGGCGATGTGCTCAGGCCAGATACGGAGGGGCAGGCGCTGGACGCACCGACCGCGTGCGGTCCTTGGGCATCCTCGGGCTCCACCCGACAGGGCGTCGTGGGCAGCGCGGATCTCTTGGCCCCAGTGATCACGGAGCGAGACGGCGCACGCCGCGGCAGGAGACACGGGGCGTCGCTGCGTCCCGCTGCCCCTCACCGCAGGGGCGGGTCGCAGGGAGCACCGAAGGGTGCGGAGGCCATGGCGGCGTCGCGGAAGGCAGTCCATGCGGCCTTGAGCTCTCGGAGGACAGCGAGAGGGGTTCGCTCCCCGGGAGCGAGGAGGGAGACCTCCAGGTCCTTGAGGAGTTCCTGTACCCTGGCGGCCTTGTGGATCAGGTCTTCGATCGCGGCGTGGTCGGCGCCATGGTGCATGGGACGGGCGATTCGGTGGAAGGGGGAGATTCCCTGGTGCCTTGGGGTCGGTCCCCCGCCACACATGCCGGGGGACCGACGGTGCGCATGCGCCGTCGCAAAGGGACTGCCGCCACCGCTGCGGGCAGCAAGCCGTAGATCCACGGGCAAGGGGAAGTGCACCAGACCGCTGCGCCTCGCACCAGGCACGAGGATCCTGTCGTGGCGAATAGGAGGGGTTTCCTGCCCAGACGCTGTCCACGATGGTGGACAGCACCAGGGCAAAGGTGTTGGCGCTGTAGACAAGGGCGGTGGACACACCGGCGTTCACGATGCTGTGCGCGGGGAGTGTCCTCGCGCGGCAAGGGCAGGTCGATGCCTGTCCCAGCCGCTCCCTTCCCGGTGTTGCGGGTAGCCATCACCGCCCGCGTGGTCCCGTGGCCGCGGTGGACAGCTCGTGTCGCGAAGCGCACCAATGGAATGCGCGGGGAGACCGCCTGTTGGTGGTTACAGGCCACATAGGGCAACGTATAGTGTGCAGCCTCCCCGGAGAAGACGGAGGCGTGCCGGCTACGCCCGCAGCACGGTTCCCGCCGCATCAGGCACTGCAGGGCTGCCGTGGGCACACATCTGGTAGCCTCCACGTACAGGTGTGTGTGCGTCACGACGCCTAGATCGTCGCCGGCAGGGCGCTGAACATCGCGCCTGCTGGGCCGCAGCCGCTACCCATGCGGTCCACGGCTGTGGACAGCACCAAGGCCAAGGCGTTGGCGCTGAAGCCGAAGGCAGTGGACACACGACCGGCACGCGGGCAGCGGAGGCACGTCCCATCCCGGCGAATGCTCCCGGCCCAGACCAAGACGCTGTCCATCATCGTGGAGAGCACTTGGGCAAAGGCGCTGGCGCTGTAGACAAGGGCGGTGGACACACCGGCGTTCACGATGCTGTGCGCGGGGAGTGTCCTCTCGCGGCAAGGGCAGGTCCGATGCCTGTCCCTGCCGCTCCCTTCCCGGTGTTGCGGGTAGCCATCACCGCCCGTGTGGTCCCGTGGCCGCGGTGGATAGCTCGTATCGCATCGCACGTCAACGAAAATCCGTGGGGAGACCGCCCGGGAGCGGTTACAGTCCGCATGGGGCAACGTATAACGTGCAGGGTCCCCACAGATGGTGGTGCGGCGAGCGCGCCAGCCCCCGCCGCCTGCAGGCGCGGCACGACCGCCGTGGGCTCACGCCTGGTTTCCTCACCACATGGACGTGTGTGCGTCACGACGCCTAGGCGGTGTTGGAACAGGCGGCCGCCAGGGGAGACACGCTGGAGGAGACGGGCGCGGAGGGCGCAGACATCGGAGGCGGTACGCTCGAGCCTCCCGCCGGTGGGACGGTGTCTCCCCACGTGCAGGCGCGTATACGTCACGACGTTTAGACGGCGCCTTTATCGCCCCCCCGGAGGACGTCCAGGGCCCGATTCACCTCGTTTCGAGGAGGCACAGTGCCAGGTTTCCGAGCAGCACGTGGACCCGAGTCGCCGAGGCCACCGGTAGTGCGCCCTGCAGCTGGCGGCGCATGCCCGCCGTGATCCGCCGCGAGTCCGCAAGCCTCGACTGGCCGTTACCCCGCGACGTGCGTGCCGACCACGCAATCGGTGCTGTTCGCGGACGGCCAACGGCACGCGGAGCGGCTATGATCGATGCGGCCAACCGCCGCCAGGAGGGGTGCCGTTGGGCGGTCCCACTCTCCATCGTGAACACCGCGACCATGCCCTGCGCGAGCTGTTCAGCACGGTCCCCGGCATCTCCCTGACCCGCCTCGGCATCCGTACCCCGCCCATGGCGCGAGAACTCCCCGCGGACCTCAAGCTCGTCGAGACGGCCGTGGAAGAGGCGGACCTTCTTCTCGAAGACGAGGCCGGTACGATCTGGGTGATCGAGTTCGAGTCCGGCGGGGGCGACGCGGCCCGTCTCATCCGCCACTACGTCGCTGCGTGCCAGCGCCACCCGGATCGCCGCGTCGAGTTGGCCCTCGTCTGGGTACGGGCCCGCCGCCCAGCCCGGGTTCGGCCACTGCGCACCCAGCGCGCCTCGGTGGCCGCCCACCAGACGTTCCTGCCCTCACTGGACGGGCGCGCGGCCTTGGAAAGGCTGCGCGCCCGCGCACCCGGAAGCCTGAGCGGCGACGACGCCGTGGAGCTGGCGCTCGCGCCGCTGATGGACCACGGGCCGCGGCGCGCGTGGGACGTGCTGGCCGAACTCGGGCCGCTCGCCGCGGCCCTGCCTCCGGCCTGGGGTCCTGCCGTCGTGGGCGTCATGGGCGCGCTGGGGTATGATGCCCTCGAGCCCGAGGAACGGCCTCGGCTCTTGGAGGTGCTCGGACGCATGCCGTTCGGCCAGACGCTGTTCGCGGATCTCCGCCGCGAAGGTGAGAAGTGGGGTGCCTTACGCAAGGCGCGCGAGGATGTCCTGGAGGCCTTCGCCGCCCGGTTCGAGGCCGTGCCCACCGCCGTGCGGAGCGCGGTCGAGGGGACCGAGGACCTGGACGTGCTGAGCCACTGGCTTCGAGCCGTGATCCGGGCGCAGACGGCGGCGGATGCCGAGCGCATTGTGATGGAGGGCATTGCTGCGCGCTGACCCACCGCCTCGGCTATCAGGCCCGCACCGGCGTCGTACACGGCCCGTACCTGTCCCGTATCGGTAGGCAGAGGTACTGCCGGCCAGCAGGGCTGGCTGGCGCGAGCGCGCGTTCCGAGCCACCCTACGCTTCTGGGTGAGCCTGTGGCTTCGTCAAGCCGCGGGGCTTGCCGTGCATGCCTTTGCCAGCCAGGGTTTGGTCGTGGAGTACAGCCGCGATGCCCGCATGCCCGCTAACGCCCGGGCCCCGGGCGACGTAGGCGCTTCTGCCGGGCCACGAACGGTCCAGCACATGGCCGGCTATGGCGGTGGGTCCGCCGCGACCCCATCTGCGCTGTCCCGTGCTACTGGTCGTCTACCGTGTCCACCCTCCTGGGCACCGTCGCTGGCCCCATCGTCGGTACTGGCATCGGGCACTTCTACCGCCCCGATTCCTCTCGGTTTGGCGCTCAGCGGCCCTGGGCCTCGTCCGTAGTCCGAGGTATCCTGGTCCCGGGGTTTATCGCGGGTCGATGAAACACCCGATGAACTCGGCAGGCGAGAGCACGGGAAGCTCCTTCGATGTGAGCATCGTCAGATCGCGGTCGCCAGAGATGAGCGCCACGGCTCTGCTGTTACGGGCCAGCGCCAGAAGGTAATCGTCTTCCGGGTCACGGGTTGCGTCCTGAGCGCCGGCGGCCGGGTCGGCGACCATCTCGGCAATGCCGCGGACGCCTGCCACGTATTCCTCCGCCTCCGAGACGCTTAGCCACCTGCGGAACTTCGGACGAAGCAACACGCGCGTCAACTCAGCCAGCAGCTGCGGCGACACGACCGGCAGCCAGAGGCCAGCGACGCCGGCCCCCACCAAGCGCGCACAGATACCATCAGGCTTCAGCACCGCCGCCACAAGGACGTTGGTGTCCACGACCGCGCGCGGCGGGCGGATCACTCCGGCCTGTCGGCGCGCTGTTCGGCCCGCACCGCCCGCGTCTCTTCGACCGCCAAGGCCAGCGCCGCCTCATCCGAAAGGGCTTCACCGCGATGGCGCTCTGTCAGCCGTCGCAGGAGGTCGCTCAGGCTGGCGCCGGTGGCTGCCGCTGCACCCGCCGAGAGATAGGCGCGGAGCGCGTCCTCGACCAGAGCGCTCTCGGTCCGGCGCGTAGCCGCTGCGGTGATCTTCGCCGCTGTCAGGAGCTCATCGTCGATGTACAGGGTCGCCTTCCGCTTCGGCATACCTGCATCATGCCAGTAAGACGCTATAGCGTCAAACTGGCTGTGAGAAGGCTCCAACCGTAGTGTTCTGCAGCGCCGGTGCGACCGGGCGGTCTCTTCCGGTCCCCCTGCCCGCGGGCCGAGGCGGAACCGCGCAAGAGTCCCCCATGCCGACGGCGCCGGCACCACGCGGCATGAAATGCGCATTCCGCGCGCCTAGTGTCCCGTCTGAGCCTGAGACCCTACATCTGGTAGTCAGCAGGCGCATTTCGGGGGAGGGGAACAGGGTAGTTGCGACGACACCCTGCAGCTATGGAGACGAGGTGCCGCCCGCGTGCGCGGCACATGGCGGCGGCGCTCCACCACAGCCGGGCGATCAGGTGCAGGACCCGCGGGCAGTCGGTGCGGACGTGCCATCTGCGGAGCCACCCGGCGACGTCGTGGGGAGGTCGTGCGCGGTAGAGGAGGCCGCCGTTGTCGAAGACACCGAGCCGCCGTCGTGCGAGGAGGCGCAGGGTGAGCCGCTGCGCAGCCAGCCGGATGCACCGGACAGGGAGCAGGCACCGGAGGCACCGCCGGCGCACGGATCACGGGCGTCCGCTCACGGCACGGGCGGGTCACCGGATGTATCGAAGGGCAGGGAGGCCATGGCGGCGTCGCGGAAGACGCTCCATGCGGCCTTGAGGTCCCGGAGGACAGCGAGAGGGGTTCGCTCCCCGGGAGCGAGGAGGGAGACCTCCAGGTCCTTGAGGAGTTCCTGTACCCTGGCGGCCTTGTGGATCAGGTCTTCGATGGCGGCGTGGTCCGGGCCGTGGTGCATAGGGCAGGCAGTTCGGTGGGTGGGAGAGGCCCCCTTCCCGCTGGGGGAACGAGCACGCACGAGGGCCGGAGCGATCGGCCGCCGTTCCTGCGGACCGCTGCAGCGCGCGCAGAGTCCCCGCAGCAGGCAGCGGCGTGGCAGCACCGTCGTGTGCACACACCTGGTATCCCTCACGTGCAGGGGTGTATGCGTCACGACGCCGAGATGGTACCCGGGGCCTCGCCGACACTGGTCCCCCGGCGGCACCAGGCACGAAGGCAACGGGCACGGAGCTGATCACCGTAGTCGACACGGAGGACTCCCTGCACCACACGCGGTCGCGGTGCGGCCTGCAGCATGCAGGGGTCCCGTCCCCACAGGTGGCAGCGCCCGCACGCTGCTCGCCGCACGCCGGCGCTGCGGCGGGACCGCCGTGTGCACACGCCGGGTATTCTCCACGAGTAGGCGTGCATACGTCACTACGCCTAGACGGCGAGGCCGTGCCTCATCGCCGTGCGGAGTGCGGTCGACGGGACCGAGGACCTGGACGTGCAGAGCCACTGGCTTCGCGCCGGATCCAGGCGCAGCAGAATGAATGGCGTGAAGAGGGGCCGTCCGTAACGGGACGGTCCACCCCCACGCGTGTGGAGACACAGACTTCGGCTCATCGGTTCGCCGCCGCCCGCAAACCGTTGAGCCCCAAGGATCACCCAAATGCTGGCAGATTGTGCATCCCGCACGCGGTCTGCCGGGTCACCACACCACCCGCAGTACGTCATCGTCGCGATTAGTACCACATCTAGTTGTTCGATCCACCTGCGGACCTCCGGCGTGCACAACGGGTGAGACGCGCCAGAAGCCAAATGCGTCGAACTCTGAGACAAGTCCATTCGACCACGATGCCCGGTACCGTGCGCTACGCGGCATGGATATCGGTCTGCGCGGCAGCGTAGTCCACGGTGCTCTTGCAGGCCGGGAATGCGGCCCACGCGCGCTTCGTCCCGATGCCGTGCCGCGATTGGCGCGCGAGCCGCTCCTCGTGGCACCACAGCCATGTGCACACTCCTGGTATCCTCCACATGCAAGCGTGTATGCATCGCTACGCCTAGCTGGTCGCGCGGGCCGCTCGCATTCAGGAGCCTGGAAGCCCGTCTTTCAATACCACACAAACAGGAGTCCGCCTGAAGGTCCGCGAACTTCGCTTTTATGCGTTTGCCGCGTCCCACGATGGGAGGGGGGGGATTGCAGCGGACTGGGAACTACGCTTCCGTTCGCTCGAATCGCCATTGCGGGCATTTGTTGATTTCGGCTTGACCTTCGATCCATGGCTTGCGGGACGAGGAGCGACCGTTTCCTTTGATGATCCCGGCACACCGCTCCGTCTCTCACAACGAGCAGAGAGTTTTGTCTTGGAACACTGGACCGGCGAGGTTCGTGCCCAGTTTGGTACACTTCCTGTGGTCGATCGGTTACCTAGGTCTGCCGTGTACGAAATTACCGTTGCCACGGCGCTGGCGAACGCGCTGCATGAGACCGGACGACTCTGGCTCGATGATTCTCGCGTGGAGAGAGCTTTTTCCAGAGTTCAGGCGTACTGTGCAGCGCAAGGGTTTGCAACCCTCGTGTGGGTGTACATCCTTTGCGTGAGCCACGAAAATCAATCCGCGGTGGCTCACTATGGTACAATCAGCGAGACAGATTTTTTGACTGGCCGACTACACAGACCATGGACCGAGTATGGATTGGGGGACGAACTTCTGGCCGGAGTCGCTGCGGGTAGCTATGATTTGTTCATTCGCCCTGACGGCAGCGATCGCGAAGTTCGCTTGACTTCTCAGGGTCGACAACTTTGCCGACTTGCAGAAGAAATGCTAGAGACGTCAGGAATGACAGAACACCGCCTGCAGATGCTTTATACAAGTCAATTTGATGCCTACGAGGATTGGGACCAAGTGTCGGCGGCCATTTGGCCAACATTTTCGGAGGAAAGGCGAAGGCTTCTTGTCTTCGCCGACGTGCGGCCAGGTCATCGTGTCCTCGATGTGGCGTGCGGCAGTGGGGGCATCACCGTCGAGGCCGGATTGTATCGGGCAGTGAGACCGCGTGGCCACGTGGTGGCACTCGATCGTTCGCGCAGCATGGTGACGCGGGTAGAGGGTAAACTGCGTGCGGTCCGCGCACGTAACGTCGTTGTCGAACAAAGAGACGTATTCACCGTTGGGGAACTTGGACGAAGCCTGTTTGATCGTGTGATCGGATCTGCGTTTATGCACTACATACCAGTTGATAAACGCACCTCGCTGTTGCAGATACTTTCCCACGTGACGGTGTCCGGAGGAATCATTTCTCTAATGGGTCCAGTACGCTTCTCATGGAACGCACCTTTCTTTCGCGAATGGTTTGCACCCGTACTTGCCCTAGTAAACAAATATAATCAGCGCGATTTCCTTCCCGAGAGCGGAGAGATCGCGGAACGGATGCGCCAAGTTGGTCTTGGCAACATAGAGATCGAGCGGGTCGACGCACCTATGCGGTTCCCTGATCCGCACACCGTCGTGCGCCACATGGTTGGTGGTGTAGGGTTCCTTCAGAACGTCCTCGTTCGACTGCCATGGGCTGCACGGGAACAGCTTTTGCTGGATCTCGAACAGCGAGGCGATGTCGTCTGTGCCCGGGTACCTCCCGAACAACGCATCCTGCAGATACCTATTGAAAGAACACGAGGCGTCGTTCCGTAAATGAAGAGGTGATGCTGCGATGCGTGCGCGAAAAAAGGGAATATCCTTCCGTCCACGTCGCCAATCCGAAGCAGGGGACCGCATCGCACCACGCACATACGTGAACCGAGAGACGGGCGAGGTGTATTGGAATGGGCATCTGCAGGAGCTCACCCGTCTTCATGCGGCCATCCTGGTCCTACTCATTGATCATCCAAAGTGCTTTTATAGTGTCCAAGATATCGCAAGTGCGGTCTGGGGTCGACAGGCTGTTTCGGCGGAAACGGTGCGACGACACCTTCGCCAGCTCACTTCGTTGCCATCGCTTGGGGCAGCAATCACGCACGTCCACGGGCGCTGGGCGTGGACAGCTAGTAGGACCAACAGAAAAGAGAATGCTGAGAGTGATTGAAGCAGGTGTGGGGGAGAGTACCATAGGGCGGGCACATACCCATACGCGTCATGCGAGACCTTTCGTGTCCTTTGTATTTGCCGCGCCCTGGGCTGCGGAGCCGATGCGGCCCGCGACGCTGAAGAGCAGGGCCATCACGAGGAGCAGGCCCGCGGTGAAGAGAATGTTTCCCCAAGGTGCGCGAAGTGGGATCGCACCATAGGAATTCAGATTGCGTACCACCAGTGGCACTGACGGGGAAAGCAGGGCCGCGGCGGACGTGATGGCCACGAGGGTGCTAACCACCGCAGACCATGGTAGCCCAGCCCAGACGCGCAGCGAGGGCCCGAGGCAGCAGCCCATGGCCGCAAAGCCGCATAGGGCCCGTAGATCGGAGAGCGGCGACGCGGGCAGAACGAACGGCATGCCTATGCCCAGGCCCTGCGTCAGTATGGGTGCGAGTCCGCCAAACCACAGTACGGAAATGGCCATCACGGCCCAACGTGCCCCGGAGAATCCAGCCGACCATCGGTCAGCGACAACGGCGGCGAATCCGCCAATGGCCGAGACAAAGACCGCAAGGGCGGCAAACTCGACGGTGCCCAGCATCAGCGCGGCCATGCCGAGCGGGTGCATCGGCGTTGGTGCGGCTCCAAGCCGGCTTCGGATGAAGCCCACCAAAAGGACGGTCAGCGTTGCTGCGCAGGCCCCCCCGACCCAGTCCCTGCGGCTTAGGGCGCGCCGATCGGAATCCGCGGCAGGTACTGGCGCGCGATGGCCGGAGAGAAAAAGAGAGAGCAGTGCATCTGTCGCGCACGCGCTCGCGAAGACGGCAAACAAGGCCGTCGTGGACTCCAGCACTGGGAGGTGATGCGGAGTAAATAGAATGGCGCCCAACGAGGGGAGTGCCACGTGTGCAGGGATGGCAAGCGTCATCCACCAGGCCATTGCGAGAGACAAACGGAGCGCCGTGAGCGGTGGCGTATCTGCGAGCAGTCTGGTAGCTCCGTAACTCCAGAAGGCGATCCATGTGGGTGCGAGCCATGCCGCAAGGAACACGCCCGTTTCGGTAACAAGCTTCCCGTGCACTAACACGGCGGAAAGGACAATGGGCATTAACGGAACAGCCAACAGAAAGATAAAAGCACCTGTCCAATTGGCCGGCCAATCAGCGACATCCACAGCCCGTACCAGAAGGTGCCCCATGGCGGCACCGACAAAAAACGAGATGATCGCCATGGCCCAAGCTACCGCTGTGGCCGCTCCTAGGAAGCCGACCCACACACCAAAGGGAATGGGTTGCACGGGCGCCACACGTCGCAGGAGAACGGAAGACGCCAGCAGCAGCAAGGCGGCGCCCCCAAAGAAAGCGATGTTTCCTGCGGGGGCACGCCTGGAGTATTTAGAAGTTGCCAGCGGCATTCTCTCCAATGAGATCGGTGAGCGTGTTGCCGCCACCCCATTGTACATGATGCGCCCATGCGGAGATGTAAGCAAAGCGCATCTGATAGGGGGAATTTTGCGTTTCAGACGAAGCAAATTCCTGTGCAAGCTCCGATGCATAGGCGCCCACTACGCCGGGATGGTCGGAAAGAGGCACGACGGCTCGAGCCAGGCCTGTTGCTACGGATACAGGGCCGCCCAGTTGGCTGAGGAGCTGAGATTCGGTGCAGTCCAATGCGACAAGGGAAACTCCGTGGGCCACCAAAGGAAGGAGAGAGGAACTATGCAATCCGAGTGCATGCGGACACCCACCAATGATAAGGGTCCTGCGAATCGAATGGACTGTGTCCGGCAAGGTAAGCGTGCTGATGCGAACGGCACCCATGGTTTCGAGTTGATGGGCTGTACTGAAAGAACCCGCGGAAGGACCGTAGTAATATGTTGGCTCGTCGAACGCAGGGCGAGAGGCCATTCCGAGGAGAGCTGCAAGGACAACTGCGGCGGCTGAAAAGCGTACGAGTGTGGAGACATTGCGGATGCGCATGGACGTGAGCCCCCTTGATATCTGGAGATGCGAGGAGGACTCCTAGGAACAAGATACGCTGGCACCGCTGACGGTCAAGGAGCCGCTAAAGCCGAGTTGGCCCAGGCTGTTATACCACTGATGGGCACCGTCGCCCGTGCCTGTGTAGGAGCCGGGGCAGGTGACAATATACCCGGGACTTTGGGCAAATACATAGGTGGTGTCCGATGCGGAGTTCGTGTTGAATGAACTACATGAGCCACTGTAGCACACTTGCGCGCTGACATAAAGGGATTCGGAACCTGCCGCAGCGTTGCTATTATTGATAGAGGTTGCCCCTCCATCCGTAATGACGTAGCTGCCATACCAGTCTTCGATAGAAACGTTCTGCTTCCCCGTGATGGTCAAGCTTCCGTATGTCGGGTCCGTTTCGTTTTGGTTACCTGTGACTTGGCTGGCGGTGGCACAGAAGATGTCGGAGAAGCCAGACCCGGAGCATGAGTCGGCTTCAGTAATGGCAGGCCACATGACCAAGGAAGACAGAAGTGCGATGATGGCAAGGATGCCTGTGCAAGTGTACCATCCGCCTGGATGCCTGAGAAGACAACGAAACATCATGTGCCCACCTCTCTGGACACCCAGATCGCAGCAAGGGCCGTGTTCGGGAATCCGAGTAGTGGATTCGACCGAGAAGTGTTTGATCCTGTGAGTAACTGCATCGGGTTACGTGTCCGCGGGATCGCTAGAGGATCACGGTGTAGACAGGGGCCGATATGGTGTGTGGATTGCGGCGGTGGCGGTTGCGCTTGAGGCATAGGGTACGTGGCTGCAGGCCGTGGGCATAGGGGACCATGGCGCGCATCGTCCGCGCGGTCGGTGCCGTCCGCGGATGCGGGCGACAACACAAACGCCTATGCGTCACGCCGGGAGCTATCGTGCCGGCACCGCCCGGGGGCGCAGGATGCATTGCAGTAGCAGCGCCGCCTCCCCGCGTGTCAACCCGCCAGGAGGCGGCGGAAGTCCCACCTGCCGCAGCACCCGCTCCTGCTTGTCTGTCGCCGGCAGCTGCTGCCAGGCCTGCTCCGCCACGGCGCGGCACGCCGTCTCCTCGTCCACGCCAAACACCCGCGCCCACAGGCGCGCCCGGGCCTCGCTCCAGGCCCGCAGCGCCTGCATGTGCCCGTGGATGGCCAAGGACGCTTCCAGCCGGCCCAGCGCCTCCGCCTCCGCCTCCGCCTCCGGCCAGCCGAAGCCCACGAGGCGGCGGACCTGCAGGACGGTGGCGGGGAGATTGTCCCACGCGCTGTGCTGCGACATCGCCTGCCGGAAGGCCACCACGTGCTCCCGTAAGGCCTCCACATCGGCCCGGGCGTCCCGCCAGTCATACGCCGGGCGTTCCCCTGCGTCGGCGAAGTCCTCCAGCAGGTCGGTCACTTCCTCCAGCCGCGGGATCAGTCGCCGGAAGAACGCCGCCACCTCCTCCACGCGCTCCTGCTCCACGAGCATTTCCTCGACCAGGCGCCGGCCGCTGCGCACCTGCCGGCGCAGGCCGATCAGGTCGCCCACGGAGACCACGCGGTGCCGCGTCGTGTTGTCCACCAGGTCGAAGAGCAGTAACTCCTGCTTGCCGGTCGCCGGAGAAGGCCGCGTGCCGCGGCCGACCATCTGGGTGAACAGAGCCAGGGACTTGGTGGGGCGCGTCAGCAGGATGGCCTCCACCGCCGGCTCGTCGAGGCCTTCGGTCAGGATCTGGCAGTTGACCACGACGGGCAGGGTGCCGTCCTTGAGTGCCTGGAGGATGGTACGGCGCCGCTCCAGATCGGCGCTCCCGTCCACGGCTTCGGCCGCGATGCCGGCGTCGCGGAAGGCTTGAGCCAGGTCGCGGGCGTGGGCCACGCCGGCGGCGAAGACCAGGGCACGGCGGCCTTTCGCGTGCGCGGCATATACCTGCACGGCGGCGGCATTGCGTCCCGGGGTGTTGACCGCGGCCTCCAGCTCCCCCGACACGAAGTCGCCGGCCTCCACCCCCACCTGGTCCAGCGCCACGTCGGTATGCACGCGGAAGGCACGGACATCCACCAGATGGCCCGCGCGGATGCCCTCCACCAGTCCGAAACGGTAGACCACGCGCTGAAAGATGCCCTTCAGGCTGACCCCGTCGCCGCGGAACGGTGTTGCGGTCACGCCCAGCAGGAGATCGGGCTGCAGGTGGTCCAGGATGCGCCGGTACGAGGGGGCCATGGCGTGGTGGGCCTCGTCCACCACCACGGTGGCGAAGCGCTGCGGGTCCCAGCGCCGCAGGCGGGCCTCGCGCAGCGACTGCACCGAGGCGAGGACCACGGGGGCCTGCCACTGGTCCTGTTCCGCGCGGACGATGCCGATCTCCGCGTCGGGCCACTGCCGCCGTAGGGTGGCCGCGGCCTGGGCCAGCAGTTCGTCCCGGTGCGCCAGGACCAGGGCGGAGCGCGCGCGGCGGCGCAGCAGTTCCGCGAAGGCCACGGTCTTCCCCAGGCCGGTTGCCATGGCCCACACCTGCCTGCGCACGCCGGCGGCGAGGGCACGGTCTGTGGCCGTCAGGGCGGCCTCCTGGTAATCGCGCAGGGCCATCATGGGCCGCTCCCCCCGTCAGAAGAGCAGGCTGCGCGCGCGGAAGACCGGAGCGCGGGAGGAAACCAGGTCAGCGCGGGGCGGCGGCAACCACTGTTGGCCAAAGAGCCAGCGCAGCACCGGCTCCAGTTCCCGGCGGCGCGCGGGGGGCAAGGGCGACAACAGCGCTTCCGTCAGGAGGCGTCGCGCCTGGCGCCTCCTGCGCAGGCTGCGGGCACGCAGCCGTCGCAGGCAGCGCCCCAGTTCCTTCGCGCCAGCGTCCGGGAGGCCCTCGCCCAGCCACAGGCTCAGTGCCCGCAGTGCCTGCTGCTCGTCCACCGCGTGTTCCCTCCCAGGGGAACATGATAGCATCTAGGCGGCTAGTTGTCTTGTCGTACAGCCACCTGGGTGCTATGATCCCGCCCATGCACGTACTGGCGGTGGCCAACCACAAGGGCGGCGTCGGCAAGACGGTCACGGCGGTCAATCTGGCCGCCGGCTTGGCGGCCGCCGGCCAGCGGACACTGCTCATCGACGCCGACGCCCAGGCCCACGCAACCCTGTGGTTCCTGGACGACCCCACGGCGATCACGCACGACCTGCAGGATGTATTGGCCCGCGGCCTGCCCCTGGCTGAGGCCGTCCAGCCCACCACCGTCCCCGGACTGGACCTGCTGCCGTCCACGCTCGCCCTGGCCCGGCTGGAACTGGACCTGGTGGCGCTGCCCCGGCGCGAGGAGCGGCTGCGCCGTGCCTTGGCCGCCCCTCTTCCCTATGCCTACGTCGTGGTGGACCTCGCCCCCAGCCTCAGCCTGGTCTCCCTCAACGCCTTGGCTGCCGCCACGGGGCTGATCGCCCCGGTCACGCCCACCCACTTGGCTGTCGCCGCCCTGGGCAGCTTCCTGGGCTGGATCGAGGAGTTCCGCCAGGAGGAGGTGGTACGCGCGCCGCTGCTGGGGGTGCTACTGACCATGGCCGAGCCGCGTCGCCGCGTCACCGCCGAGGTGCAGCAGGCCCTGGCCGCCCACCGCCTCCCCCTGTTCCAGACAGTCATCCCTCGCCGCGCGGCCGTGGAGGAACACGTGGCGCAGCGCCGACACCTGGCCGAAGGGATGCCCGGCCTGGCTCCGCGGCCGGAGGCCGGCGCCATGCCCCCCGGCGAGGATCCGGTGCTCGCAGCGTACCGGGCGTTCACGGCCGAGGTGCTGGCCGCAACGCGGCGCTGAGGAGGAACAGCGATGGCCCGCAAGCGCTTCAGCGCCGCGGAGATGCTCGCGCGCGGCCAGCAGCGGACCGCGCCGGACGAAGCAAGTCCCCCGGCCGCTCCCGCCGCCCCGCCCGCGGGCCCAGCGGCGACGCCGCCCGCAGGGGAACGGTATCGCCGGGTGACGGTGTTCATCACGCCGGAGCAGTATCGCTGGGTCCGGCAGGTGGCATTGCAGGCGCAGATGGAAGAGTGTGCCCTCTCTGCCAGCGACGTCGTGCGCCTGGCCCTGGAGCGGTTGCGAGAGACCGATGCCGCCAGCCTACGACAGGCGCTGGTCGAGCAGGCCTGGCGCGACCTCCAGCGCTACCCCGGCCGCGCCAAACGCGGCATGCCCGCCCGTGGCGACACGAGAGGATAAATGGCCCCCAGGGGCCTCGGAGACACGGATAGCGTGCCCCGGAGCCGTTACTTTTTCTTCTGCTTTTTCTTTTTCACCCCTCGCTGGCTCAGTGCGCTTCCTGCCGCTGTCTTCGCCGCATCACTGTGGCCCGTAAATGAAGAAGGATGTTCGTTCCGAGGAGATATTTCCTGCCCCGTGGCGGCCCACCACCTCCCGCGGAGGGCGGTTCTGCTCCACGCGCACTGCGCCTGCGGCGGCCGCCGGCGGCGGGGCCGCATCCTGTGCCTCCAGGGCCTGGAGGCACAGGATGCGCAGCGCGAAGCCGCTCTCGGCGCGGAAGGCCTCCTGCGCCGCGGCAACTGCCTCCGGCGCGGCATGCCCCTCGGCCCGCACCTCGACCAGGTTCCTGTCCAGATGCATGCTGGGCACGGCCTGCAGCGGCCGCACCCTTTCCGGCAGGTGCCTGCGCGCCGCCTCCTGCAGCGCCCCCAGGTCCGGCGTGGCCCGCAGGCTGACAGCCCAGCCGCTGCGGCGGCGCAGTTCCTCCAACACGCCTGCATACTGGCGCTCCGCCACCTGCGGGAAGCGGAAGCGCAGCTCCACCCGC